>NZ_JAOCGL010000099.1:0-14094 GCF_029842485.1 Stenotrophomonas sp. GD03777 | reverse complement strand
CGGAGCAGGCCGACCGATCCCGAACCAGCCCAGCGTCACTCCGCACAGCGGCCCGATCAGCAGGGCGAAGGCGAGGGTGCCGAGGCCGACATTGCCGCCCAGGCACCAGCCCAGCAGCAGTACGCTGCCTTCGATCAGGCTGCGCACCTTCCAGATCGGCCAGCCGGTACGGGCATGCAGACCGGTCATCAGGCCATCGCGTGGCCCCGGGCCAAGGCGGGCACCGATGTACAGGCCGGTGGCCAGCGCCACCAGCAGCATGCCGGCACAGAACATCGCCACCTGCCAGCCAAGGCCGACGGCCGGCGGCAGCAGCCACAGCCCGAACTGTGCGGAGGGGCCGATCAGCATCACGTTGAGCACGGTGCCGAGGCCCGGCTTCTGCCGCAGGGGCCACCACAGCAGGAGCACCAATGCACCGATGGCATTGGTTGCCAGGCCGAATGACAGCGGCGTCTGCGCGGCGATGCCCTGCGACAGAACATCCCAGGGTGCCACGCCGATGGCGGCGCGGATCATCAGCGAGGCGCCGAAGCCGTACAGGAACAGGCCGGTGATCAATTGCAGCAGGCGCAAGGGCAGGGCGGTGGGCATGGCGGTCCGGGGGGGCGGGGATCTGTTTCCACCGTATCGCCGTTTCTGCGTCATCCATAGATACAGATGCCGGCCAATCCGCCGCTACAGGTAGCGTCGATCCCGCGTAGAGGCTGTGGTGTAGAGCCGAGCCCCTGATCGGCTCCGCACCGCGGCGTCAGTCGTCCCAGCCGACCAGCGCCAGCTTGCCCACCGTGCGCCCGCTGGCCAGGCGCTGATGCGCGATGTCCAGGTTGGCCGCATTGATCGTGCCCAGCGTCTCATTGAGCGTACCGCGCAGCTGGCCGGCATCGATCATGCTGGCCGCACGGCTGAGGATGCGGTGCTGTTCGATGCAGTCGGCGGTGGCGAAGCGCGAACGCGCGAACATGAATTCCCAGTGGATGCCGATGCATTTGGCCTTGTAGGGATCGCCGATGCGCAGTGCACCCCGCGGCTCGACGATCAGGCCGACGTGGCCCTGCGGTGCCAGCAGCTGGCCTAGTTCATCCCAGTAGTGGTCGGTGTCGGCCAGATTGAGCGCGACCTGCACCGCATCGATGCCCAGCGCCTGCAACTGGGGCTGCAGTGGCTGCCGATGGTCGATCACATGCGCGGCCCCCATCTGTCGGCACCAGTCGATCGAGGCCTCGCGCGAGGCGGTGGCGATCACCTCGAAACCGGCATGGCGCGCCAGCTGGATCGCCATCGAGCCGACGCCGCCGGCGCCGCCGATCACCAGCAGGTGCTGGCCCACGTGACGGCGGCCATCGAGCTGCAGCGGCATGCGCTGGAACAGCAGTTCCCAGGCTGTGAGAGTGGTCAGCGGCAGCGCGGCCGCTTCAGCGAAATCGAGCGTGGTCGGCTTGCGGGCGACCAGGCGCTCATCAACCCACTGGTACTGGGCGTTGCAGCCCGGTCGGGTCACGTCACCGGCGAAGTAGACCTCGTCACCGGAGGCGAACAGGCTGGCCTCGTCACCGATGGCTTCGACCACGCCGGCTGCGTCCCAGCCGAGCACCCGGGGAACCTCAAGGGTGGCTGGATCGGTGGCGGCCCGCTGCTTGCCATCGACGGGGTTGACCGAAACCGCTTCGATCCGCACCAGCAGATCGCGGCCGCGAGGAGGCAGCGGCGGTGGCAGGAGGACATCACGCAGGGCGGGCGCGTATTCACGACTCAGGGCGACGGCTTTCATCACGACTCCGGCTGGGTTCGTGATCCCATCATAAGGTTCCTCACGTTTCCTCAGACGCGCTGAACCGTGTGATGCAGCACGTTGCGCAATATGTCGCTTCTCGCACCTAAACCCCGTCAAACCCTTGCAGCGTGTGGGTCTTGCGGATTTTCATCATCCTGTATAGGGTTTCAACGTCGGACCGGTGGACGGTCGGGCGCAACACTTCACATGTTACGGGACTGTTAACATGGCCTTCACCCGCCTGAGCATAATGTTCGCGGCGGTGGCGTGCTGAATCGGCTGTCGAACATCGACGCACTAGTGCTGGCCCATGCCTCTACCGGTTTCATACCCCCGAAATAGGAGCTGTATTCAATGAACAAGAAGATCCTTACTGCCGCGCTGCTGGGCGGCCTGGCTTTCGCCCAGGCAGCTTCTGCGCAGGAGTTCGATGACCGCTGGTACCTGACCGGTTCGGCCGGCTTCAACTTCCAGGACAGCGACCGTCTGACCAATGACGCTCCGTTCGTGACCCTGGGCCTGGGTAAGTTCATCAGCCCGAACTGGTCGCTGGACGGTGAGCTGAACTACCAGAACCCGAACTTCGACAGCAACCAGGACCTGAACTGGTCGCAGTACGGCATCTCGCTGGACCTGCGTCGCCACTTCATCAAGGAAGGCCGCGGCTGGAACCCGTACATCGTCGGTGGCCTGGGCTACCAGAAGTCGGAAGAAGAGTACGCTGCGCTCGACAACAACGGCCCGCGCCAGCGTAAGGACGGCAATGTTGCTGCCAAGCTGGGCGTCGGCCTGCAGACCACCTTCGACAAGCGCGTTGCTGTCCGCGCCGAAGTGGCCTACCGCGCTGACTTCGACGACCAGAGCATCGCCGCACGTGACGAAAGCTGGTTCGGCGACGTGCTGGCTTCGGTCGGCGTCGTGATCCCGCTGGGCCCGGCTCCGGTCGCGGCTGCTCCGGCTCCGGCTCCGGTTGCCCCGAGCTGCGCCGACCTGGACGACGACGGTGACGGCGTCAACAACTGCGACGACAAGTGCCCGAACTCGCAGCCGGGTCAGACCATCGGTCCGGACGGTTGCCCGGTTCCGGTCTCCATCGACCTGAAGGGCGTCAACTTCGACTTCGACAAGTCGAACCTGCGTCCGGACGCCGTGGCGATCCTGAGCGAAGCCACCGAGATCCTGAAGCGTTACCCGGATCTGCGCGTTGAAGTTGCCGGTCACACCGACTCGAAGGGTACCGACGCTTACAACCAGAAGCTGTCGGAGCGTCGTGCTACCGCCGTGTACAACTACCTGACCAAGAACGGCGTTGACGCCGGTCGCCTGGTCGGCCCGATCGGCTACGGCGAGAGCCGTCCGATTGCTCCGAACACCAACCCGGATGGTTCGGACAACCCGGAAGGTCGCGCCAAGAACCGTCGTACCGAGCTGAACGTCCAGAACTAAGTTCTGACGCTCTGCCCGTAGGACACAGCAGGACCCGGCTTCGGCCGGGTCTTGTTGTTTCTGCGGGCAGGACGCTCGCCTGTGACGCGGCAAGGCAACCGTTCGTCGGTCTTTTGTCCGTAAAACCAATAAGTTGTCGTATTCATTGAAAGTGGTGCTTGAAAGCTGACGCGGCATTGCTAAACTCGCCGCGTCACTTCCTTCCGTGGATGCCCCTCATGCTGCGCTCTGCATCGGCCGCCGTCCTGGCGCTGGCCCTGGTTCCCGCCGCCCACGCTGCGGTCGATTGCTCGGTTAACACCAGCGCCTCGCCGCTGCCGTTGCCGGCCACGACCATCGCGCCAGTGGCCGACGAGCTGTACATCCGTGGCAACCAGCTGGGCATGCCGGCCGGTGTGCTGAGCAGCAACTACGATCCGTCGCAGTCGCTGGACCAGGTGCTGCAGCGCCTGCGCATCGACGGCTGCCAGAACATCGCCAAGGCCATTCCGAGCGCACCGGCGGTGAAGCCGAACGATCCGGCGGCCTACAAGCCGCAGACCGAATTCGACAACACGCCCTGGCGCTTCGACATGAGCCAGAACGGCAAGCGCATGACCGCCGAAGAGTTCGACGCCTGGATGAAGGCGCGCGGCGTTCGCGTGGTCAAGGCGCGTCCGGCTCCGGCCGCCACTCCGGCCCCGGCCGAAGCACCGGCTGAGACCAAGCCGGTCGACAAGAAGTAAGCGCCGCGGGGAGCAGAGGCTTGCGCACGCGCCGCCCACCTGCCGCCCCCGCCTCCCGCTCCCGCGCACCGCGTGGGCGTGCGACTCCGAATGTCTCCAGTGGCGTGCGCCATGGCCTGGCGCGCGTGCTGTCCAAGGCGGGTGTGTGCTCGCGCAGCGAGGCCGCGCGCTGGATTGCCGAGGGCCGCGTACGCGTGTCCGGCCGCATCGTTCGTGATCCCGAGTTCCCGATTGCCAGTCCGCCCCCGCCGATCGAGGTCGACGGCCAGCCGATGGGGGCGCCGCAGCGCCTGTACCTGATGCTCAACAAGCCGCGCGGGGTGGTCACCACGGCGCAGGACGAGCGTGGTCGCGACACCGTGTATCGCTGCTTCGATGGTGCCGGCCTGCCGTGGATCGCGCCGGTCGGGCGCCTGGACAAGGCCAGCGAAGGCTTGCTGTTGTTCAGCAATGATCCGCAGTGGGCGGCGCACCTGACCGATCCGGAGACCGGCCCGCAGAAAACCTATCACGTGCAGGTGGATCGTCTGCCCGATGAGGACACCCTGGCCGCGCTGCGCGCCGGTGTCGAAGACGCGGGCGAGCTCCTCGCCGCCCGTGCCGTGCGCGTACTGCGCAGTGGCGACAAGACCGCATGGCTGGAGGTGGTCCTCGACGAGGGCCGCAACCGCCATATCCGCCGCCTGTTGGCGGCCTTCGACCTGCAGGTGCTGCGCCTGGTCCGGGTCGCGATCGGTGGGCTGGTGCTCGGCGATCTCGGCAAGGGCCAGTGGCGGGTTCTGCAGGTCAGCGACCAGCAGCGGCTGGGGGCCGCTGCACCGGGCTGATCATCGCCCGTGGCCGGCAGTTGCCGGCCGCCGTTCCAGGCGTAGGGGGCGCCTGGCTGTCGACATTCCCGAACGGAGCCTGCCATGTACCACCCGACCCTCAATCAAACCCTGCGCTGTGCAGGCCTGCTGCTGCCGATGGTGCTGCTGGCCGCCTGCGGCGGCCACAAGAAGGTGGCCAAGGCGGAAACGCCTGCCGAGACCCCGGTGGTGGAAGTGAAGACCCCGGAGCTGGATGGTCGCGGCAGTTACCGCTTCCTGATGAGCAACGGTGACAAGAAGATGACCGCCGATGAGTTCGATGCCTGGATGAAGGCCAACGGCATCCGCATTGCCAAGGGCAATGGCCAGGACGCTGCCGCCAAGCCGGTAGTGGTGGCCAGCAAGGAAGAGCCGAAGGGCAAGAAGAAAAAGAAGTGACGCCAGTGGGTGCCGACCTCGGTCGGCACGCTTTGACCGTGCGGGGTCAGAACCCTTTCCTGCGGAAAGGGATCCGACCCCGGCCGTGATCAGCCCTTGACCACGCCCAGTTCGACACCGATGCGGGTGAACGCATCAATCGCCCGGTCCAGGTGCTCGCGGCTGTGCGCGGCGCTGATCTGGGTACGGATGCGGGCCTGGCCCTTGGGCACCACCGGGAAGAAGAAGCCGATCGCGTAGATGCCTTCTTCCAGCAGGCGCTCGGCGAACTTCTGCGCCAACGGTGCGTCATACAGCATCACCGGGCTGATCGGATGCACGCCCGGCTTCACGTCGAAACCGGCGGCGGTCATCTTCTCGCGGAAGTAGGCGGTGTTCTCGGCTAGGGTGCTGCGCAGGTCGTCAGCGGCAGCCAGCATTTCGAACGCCTTGATGCCGGCGGCCACCACGTGCGGCGGCAGCGAGTTGGAGAACAGGTACGGGCGCGAGCGCTGGCGCAGCAGTTCGATCACCTCGGCGCTGGCGCAGGTGAAGCCGCCCAGTGCGCCGCCCATGGCCTTGCCCAGAGTGCCGGTGATGATGTCGATCTTCTCCAGCACCCCCTTCACTTCGGCCGAGCCGCGGCCGGTGGCGCCAAGGAAGCCGGTGGCGTGGCATTCGTCGATGTGCACCAGGGCGTTGTACTTCTTTGCCAGCGCGGTGATCTCGTCCAGCGGCGCGATGAAGCCATCCATCGAGAAAACGCCGTCGGTGGTGATCAGCTTGGTCTTGCAGCCGGCGGCATCGGCGGCCTGCAGCTGGGCTTCCAGATCGGCCATGTCACAGTTGGCGTAGCGGAAGCGCTTGGCCTTGCACAGGCGCACGCCGTCGATGATCGAAGCATGGTTCAGTGCATCGGAAATGATCGCGTCGTTCTCGCCAAGCAGCGGCTCGAACAGGCCGCCGTTGGCGTCGAAGCAGGCCGCGTACAGGATGGTGTCCTGCTTGCCGAAGAAGTCGGCGATCTGCTTTTCCAGCTGCTTGTGCAGGTCCTGCGTGCCGCAGATGAAGCGCACCGAGGCCATGCCGAAGCCGTGGGTATCCAGCGCATCCTTGGCGGCCTGGATCAGGTCCGGGTGATCGGCCAGGCCCAGGTAGTTGTTGGCGCAGAAGTTCAGCACCTTGCGGCCATCGTCGAGAGTGATCTCGGCAGACTGCGGGCTGGTGATGATCCGCTCGGACTTGAACAGGCCCTGGGCGCGGATGGCGTCCAGTTCCTCGGCGTAGTGGCGGGTCAGGGCGGAGGAGGCGTCGGTCATGGCGTGGGCGCGGCTCTGAACGGGAAACCGCTGATTCTACCGGGCATCGCCGCTTGCCGACCGGCCCGGGCGGGGCATCGCCACGGCCGGCACATGTTGCATCGCAATAGCAAAGTGGTTAAAAATTCGTGAACCGGAGCTGTCCCGTTCCGGCCGATACGCCCGCCCTCGGCCTTCCACGCCACCGCCCCCACCGGAGACGCTCATGAAGCACGCCCGTGCCTGCCTCGCCATTGCCGCTGCCTTGACCCTGGCTGCCCCGTTCGCCGCCAGTGCCCAGGAAAACGAATCGCCGTACAGCTGGAACGTCACCGCCGTGTCGGACTACCTGTTCCGTGGTGTCTCGCAGACCGACGAAAAGCCGACCCTGCAGGCCGGTTTCACCTACACCTCGCCGGTAGGCCTGTATGCCGGTGTCTGGGGGTCGGGCGTGGACTTTGGTCCGGGCGACCCGAACACCGAGGTCGACTACCAGATCGGTTACGGCGTGGACGTCACCCCGCGCGTCAACTTCGATGTGCTGCTGAACCGCTATACCTACATCGGTGCCAGCAACCAGAACTACAACGAGCTGGTGACCACCACCACGCTGGATGAGACCTACAAGCTGACGGTGGCCTACACCAACGATGTCTGGAACAGCAGCACCGATGGCTGGTACTTCGGCATGGGCGGCAGCTGGGGCCTGCCGAAGGACTTCACCCTGAATGCCAACGTCGGCCGCAGCACCTTCGAGGACGGCATCGCCAAGGACTACACCGACTGGAACGTCGGCGTCGAACGCCAGTTCGGCCTGTTCAACGTCGGCCTCGGCTACTACGGCACCGACGGCAACGGCCGCGACAACTCCGGCAAGCTGGCACACAGCCGCGTGCTGCTGACCGTGGCCGTCGGCAAGTAACCCTTGCTTCGGTAGGTGCCAGGCTTGCCTGGCACGCATTGCGAAAAAGGCGCCCATCGGGCGCCTTTTTCAATTCCGCAGTGTTCTTGATCCCATCTGGGGAAGAGCCCCCTTGTTGTTCAAGGGGGCGCGCCAAAGGCGCGGGGATAAGGAAACATGCGGGGGAATTGACCCTTCGGGTCAATTCCAGCTGAGCACGACCTTGCCGGCCTTGCCTTCTTCCATCAGGTCGAAACCCTTCTGGAAGTCGTCGATCGGCAGCTGGTGGGTCATCACCTTGCCGAGCGGGAAGCCGGACAGCACCAGCTGGGTCATCTTGTACCAGGTCTCGTACATCTTGCGGCCGTAGATGCCCTGCACGGTCAGGCCCTTGAAGATGATCTTGTCCCAGTCGCAGCCGGCACCCTTGGGCATGATGCCCAGCATGGCGATCTTGCCACCGTGGTACATGCAGTCGAGCATGTCGTTGAACGCACGAGGGTTGCCGCTCATTTCCAGGCCCACATCGAAGCCCTCCATGTGCAGTTCCTTCATCACGTCCTTCAGCGACTGGTTGGCGACGTTGACCACCCGGGTGGCGCCCATGTCGGCGGCCAGCTTCAGGCGGAAGTCGTTGACGTCGGTCACCACCACGTTGCGCGCACCGATGTGCTTGCAGATGCCGGCAGCGATGATA
This sequence comes from Stenotrophomonas sp. GD03777, assembly GCF_029842485.1. NCBI lineage: Bacteria > Pseudomonadati > Pseudomonadota > Gammaproteobacteria > Lysobacterales > Lysobacteraceae > Stenotrophomonas > Stenotrophomonas sp. GD03777. The sequence goes on along the minus strand of NZ_JAOCGL010000099.1, from coordinate 6,027 downwards.
CCGATCGGGCCCGCGCCGGTGATCAGCACGTCCTCACCGATCACGTCGAATTCCAGTGCGCAGTGCGCTGCGTTGCCGTACGGGTCGAAGAACGCGGCCAGCTCCGACGGGATCTGGTCCGGGATCGGCCACAGGTTGCTGGCCGGCATCACCATGTATTCGGCAAAGGCACCATTGACGTTGACGCCGATGCCGACGGTGTTCGGGCACAGGTGCGGGCGGCCGCCGCGGCAGTTGCGGCAGTGGCCGCAGACGATGTGGCCTTCGGCCGAGACGCGCTGGCCGATCTCGTAGCCGGTCACGCCCGGGCCGATTTCGGCAATGCGGCCGACAAATTCATGGCCGATGGTCAGGCCCGGCTTGATCGTGCGCTGGCTCCACTCGTCCCACAGGTAGATGTGCAGGTCGGTACCGCAGATCGCGGTCTTCTCGAGCTTGATCAACACCTGGTTGGGGCCCGGAGTCGGCACCGGAACCTCTTCCATCCAGATGCCCTTGGCTGCTTCGCGCTTGACCAGGGCCTTCATCGTTTGCTGCGCCATCGGGGTGGAACTCATCAGGGGGAAAGCGCGGATTATAGGGTGCCGCGCGGATTTCCCATGTTGCGCTGCGGGTGCGGTGGCGGAACGAAAGGCGTGCGCCGGCGGGCGTTTCGAACGTGCTGCAAACAGCAGCGCCTCCTTGATTCCGGGGGAGGGGGCGTGGTCACCCTGGCCGGGACACGCAAAAGCCCATCCATGGTGCTCGATGGCGCCATCCATGGCGCCAACGGTCCCGGCCAGGGTGACCACGCCCCCTCTGGACGATTCCATGTGCGCGGCCGACGTGCGCATGGCAGAGCAAGAAGTAGGCCCATGACTTCCGGGGTTCGGGCCGGGGCAGGGCAGCGGGCTACAATCGAGGGTTCCACTACCAGGGGCCGCTCCATGCGCTCGAACCTGCTTGCATTTTCCATCGTCGCCAGCCTTGGGCTGGTCCAGGTCGCCCATGCCGCAGAAGGCATGTGGGTGCCGCAGCAGCTGCCGGAAATCGCCGGGCCGCTGCAGAAGGCCGGCCTGAAGCTGTCCCCGGAGCAGCTGGCCGACCTGACCGGTGACCCGATGGGTGCGGTGGTTGCGCTGGGGGGCTGCACCGCCAGCTTCGTCTCGCCGCAGGGCCTGGTGGTCACCAACCACCACTGCGCGTATGGCGCCATCCAGCTGAATTCGACCGCGCAGAAGAACCTGATCAAGGACGGCTTCAACGCGCCGACCCTGAAGGACGAACTGAGCGCCGGCCCGAACGCCCGCGTGTTCGTGCTCGACCAGATCACCGACGTCACCGCCCAGGCCAAGGCCGCCATCGCCGCCGCCGGCAACGACCCGCTGGCCCGCAGTCGCGCGCTGGACGCCTTCGACAAGGCCCAGGTTGCCGCCTGTGAAGCCGATGCCGGCTTCCGCTGCCGCCTGTACAGCTTCTCCGGCGGCAACACCTATCGCCTGTTCCGCAATATGGAAATCAAGGACGTGCGCCTGGTCTACGCGCCCCCGGGCAGCGTCGGCAAGTTCGGCGGCGACGTCGACAACTGGATGTGGCCGCGCCACACCGGCGATTTCTCGTTCTACCGCGCCTACGTCGGCAAGGACGGCAAGCCGGCCGCCTTCGCCGCCGATAACGTGCCGTACCAGCCCAAGCACTTCCTGAAGTTCGCCGACCAGCCGCTGGGCGCCGACGACTTCGTGATGGTGGCCGGCTACCCGGGCCGCACCAACCGCTACGCGCTGGCCGGTGAGTTCAACGAAACCGCCAGCTTCACCTACCCGACCATCGCCAAGCACTACAACGCCGTGCTGAAGATGATCGCCGACGCCGGCAAGGCCGACGCCGACGTCAAGGTGAAGTACGCCGCCACCGCCGCCAGCATGAACAACGTGGCCAAGAACTACCTGGGCCAGCTGGAAGGCTTCAAGCGCATCGACGCCGCCGGCCAGAAGCAGGCTGAAGAAGCTGCCGTGCTGGCCTGGCTGAAGAAGCAGGGTGCCGCCGGCAAGCCGGCCCTGGCGGCGCACGCGCAGCTGGTCAAGCACCTGGATACCAGCAAGGCGACCCGCGAGCGCGACCTGTTCGTCGGGCAGTTCAACAACACCTCGGCCGTTGGTGCGGCAATCACCCTGTACCGCCTGTCGATCGAGCGCAGCAAGCCGGATGCCGAGCGCGAAGCCGGTTACCAGGAACGCGACCTGACCACCATCGAAGGTGGCCTCAAGCAGATGGACCGCCGCTATGTGGCGAAGATGGACCAGCAGCTGCAGGCCTACTGGCTGGAGCAGTACGTGGCCCTGCCGGCCGCGCAGCGCGACAATGAAGTGCTGAACAAGTGGCTGGCCGGTAGCGATGCCAACGCAGTCAAGGCGCTGGTGGGCAAGCTGTCGGGCACCGAGCTCGGCAGCCTGGACGCACGCCTGAAATGGTTCAAGGCCGACCGTGCCGCATTCGAAGCCAGCAGCGATCCGGCCATCCAGTACGCCGTGGCTGTCATGCCGGCACTGCTGAAGCAGGAAGAGCAGAAGAAGATCCGCGAAGGTGAATCGCTGACCGCGCGTCCGCTGTACCTGCAGGCCGTGGCCGACTACAAGAAGAGCCAGGGCGAGTTCGTCTACCCGGACGCCAACCTGTCGCTGCGCATCACCTTCGGCAACGTCATGGGCTACGGCAAGGACGGCGTGAAGTACACCCCGTTCACCACCCTGGAAGGCGTGGCGGCGAAGGAAACCGGTGAAGATCCGTTCGATTCGCCGAAGGCGCTGCTCGACGCGGTCAAGGCCAAGCGTTATGGCGGCCTGGAAGACAAGCGCATCGGTTCGGTGCCGGTGAACTTCCTGTCCAACCTGGACATCACCGGCGGCAACTCGGGTTCGCCGGTGCTGGACGCCAACGGCAAGCTGGTCGGCCTGGCATTCGATGGCAACTGGGAATCGGTCAGCTCCAACTGGGTGTTCGACCCGGTGATGACCCGCATGATCGCCGTCGACAGCCGCTACATGCAGTGGATCATGCAGGAAGTGGCGCCGGCGCCGCAGCTGCTGAAGGAACTGAACCTGGCGAAATAAACCGGTTGCGGTAGTGCCGGCCGCTGGCCGGCAAACCCGACCCGATGGCCGGGAATTCCGAAACCCCGCGACCCACGTCGCGGGGTTTTTTCATGCCCGCCCCGACCCGGCGCGCCGAACAGGTATCATCCGTGTTCCGCGCACTTCACAGGATGTGAACGAAACGCGGGAACCTCCTCCCCCCAGGACCCCTTGCACGCATGCGCATCCTGCTTGCCCGCCACGGTGAAACGCCGTGGAACGCCGAAGGCCGCTATCAGGGCCAGATCGACATCCCGCTGTCGCCGATCGGCGAAGCCCAGGCCCAGGCACTGGGTGCCCGCCTGGCCTCGGTCGACATCACCCGTGCCGTCGCCTCGCCGCTGTCGCGCGCGCAGCGCACCGCGCAGCTGGCGCTTGGCGCCGCCCGTGCCGACATGCTGCTGACCGAGCCGGAACTGCAGGAAATCGCCCACGGCGAATGGGAAGGGCTGCTGGCCAGCGAGATCCACGAGAAGGATCCGTCGCGCCTGCAGGCCTGGCGCGAGGAGCCGGATACCGTGCTGATGCCCGGCGGCGAATCGCTGCGCCTGGTGCTGGAGCGCAGCTGGCGCGGCCTGGCCCGCGCCACCGACGGCCTCGGCGAGCACGACACCCTGCTGGTGGTTGCCCATGACGCGGTGAACCGCGTGATCCTGTGCAAGGTGCTGGGCCTGCCGATCTCCCGCCTGTGGACCTTCCGCCAGGCACCGACCACGCTCAACCTGCTCGAAGGCGCCGACCTTGACAGCCTGGAAGTGGTGCGCCTGAACGACTGCGCCCACCACACGCCGTTCTTCGGCGAAGCCAAGCACCGCGCACTCTGATCGATCCCCTCGCACCAACTGCTTCTGCTGGAACCGCTGCCGTGACGAACACCCCGACCACCCTGGCCGACTGGCTGGACTACATTGAACGCCAGCATCCGGCGAGCATCGACATGGGCCTGGAGCGCGTGCGCGCCGTGGCCACGGCGATGGGCCTGGGGGCGCCGGCCAAGCGCACCATCGTGGTCGGTGGCACCAACGGCAAGGGCTCCACCGTGGCCTTGATCGAAGCCATTGCACGTGCCGCCGGCTGGAAGGTCGGCGCGTACACCTCGCCGCACCTGCTGCGCTACAACGAGCGCGTGCGCATCGACGGCCAGGACGTGGACGATGCCGCGCTGGTCGCTGCGTTCAGTGCGGTCGAGGCCGCGCGTGGCGAGACCACGCTGACCTATTTCGAGTACGGCACGCTGGCTGCGCTGCAGCTGTTCGCCGACGCCGGGCTGGACCTGGCGGTGCTGGAAGTGGGCCTGGGCGGCCGCCTGGATGCGGTCAACATCGTCGATGCCGACGTGGCGGTGATCACCACCGTGGACATCGACCACGCCGAATGGCTGGGCGAGGACCGCGAGGCGATCGGCACCGAGAAGGCCGGCATCATCCGCGGCTGGAAGCCGGTGATCCTGGGCGAGACCGACCCGCCCTCGAGCGTGCTCGCGCGTGCCTACCTGGTCGGTGCCAACGCGATCCGCGGCGGCAGCGATTACTTCTACGAGCCGATCGACGCCCAGCGCTGGCGCTGGCGCGACGTCGGCCTGCGCATGGAGCTGCCGACCCCGGCGCTGGCCGGCCCGATCCAGCTGGCCAATGCCGGTGCGGCCATCGCCGCGCTGCGCGCGCTGGACAAGCCGGTGCCGCGCGCGGCGTGGGCCGCCGGTATCGCGGCGGCGCGCATTCCGGGCCGCCTGCAGGCGTTCGAGCGTGGCGGTGTGCAGATCCGCGTCGACGTCGGGCATAACCCGCAGGCGGCGGGCCAGCTGGCGCGCGCGCTGAAGGCCGAGGCGTCGGCCGGGCGCACCTTGGCGGTGTATGCCGCATTGCAGGACAAGGACGCGGCGGGTGTGGTGCAGGCATTGCAGGGCGTGGTTGGCGAGTGGACCCTTGCCGGCCTGGACGGCCCGCGTGGCCAGAGTGCCGCCCAGTTGCAGGCGCGCCTGGCCGAGACCGCTGCTGGCAGCGCGCAGCTGGCCGCTTCGGTCGAACAGGCGCTGGCGCAGGTACTGGCCCGGGCCGAGCGCGGTGACCGCGTACTGGTGTTTGGCTCCTTCCATACCGCTGCCGCCGCGTTGCAGTGGTTGCAGGGCAGCGCCTGAGCCACGTTCAGCCAATCCCGACGCCGTCCGGTCCGGCACCCGTATAATCGACCGCAACCTCCGGACAGTTGCCGCCTCACGTGGATACGCCTCTGAAACAGCGTCTGATTGGTGCCATCGTGCTGGTTGCACTGGCCGTGATTTTCCTGCCGATGCTGGTCAAGGGGCCTGCACCGGACAGCGGCGTGGCCTCGGTGCCGATCGCCGCGCCGGATGCACCGGCCGATGGCCAGTTCGAAACCCGTGAACTGCCGCTGGTGGCCCCGGCCGGTGGGGCTACCGGCCTGCAGACCGGGCAGGCCAAGCCGCTGCAGGAGGCCGCCACGCCGGCCACGCCGCCGACCGTGGACACGTCCCCGGCGGTTGCCGCTGGCAACTACGCCGTCACTTTCGGCGCATACGGCAGCAAGGCCGACGCCGATGCCGTGATCGCCTACCTGCAGCGCTCGCAGCTGCCGGGCTTCGCAGAAGCGACTACCATCAACGGCCGTCAGGCATGGCGTGTGCGCGTGGGGCCGTATGCCGACCGTGCACAGGCCGAGGCGGCCCGGCTGCAGGCGGTGAAGATCCGCGCCGATGTGAAGGCCGAAGTGATCACTCTGGATGCCGCTACGGGCAGCAGCGCCCCGGTGGCAGCTACCCCGGCACCGGCTACGCCAAGCGCCAGTACCCCGTCCGCAGCCACCTCGCCGTCCGCCAGCAGCAACCCGGTGCGTAGCGAAAGCCTGCCGCCGAGTACGCCGACTGCGACGGCCACTCCGGCGGCCAAGCCCGAGCCGC
>NZ_JAOCGL010000098.1:0-14471 GCF_029842485.1 Stenotrophomonas sp. GD03777 | reverse complement strand
TTGCCTTCGCCGCACTTGCCTTCAGCCGACTTCGTGTCGCCGGCCTTGGCCTTGGCGCCCGCTGCGCCGGCAGCCTTGCCCTTGTCGGCACCGCACTTGCCTTCGCCGCTCTTGCCGTCGGCGCCGCACTTGCCTTCGGCGTGCTTGGTCGCGTCAGCGGCCATCTTGTTATCGGCGGCTTTGGCATCGGTGCTGGCCTTGGCCGCCTGGCCGGCCACCAGGTAGCCCTGGGCGAGGTCGCTCATGCTCAGGGCCGAGGCACTGGCGGTCATGCCCAGGCCGGCGGCCAGGGCGGTAGCGGTCAGCAGGGACAGGGTCTTGTTGGAACTGCTCATCGGTCTTACTCCTGGGTGGTGGGCAGGTGCCCGGGGTGAATCGATGGTGCAGCGATCCTACTCAACGAATCCTCGCCAAGAACTCAAATTTTCGTGAGATTTGTTACAGAAGCATCCGGAAGGTCTGCGCCGGGCAAGCACGGCGCCCACAACGCGGGTGGAACACCGCAAAAAAAGAAAGGCCGCTGTCACAGGACAGCGGCCACCTTGGAGTCGACTCCGGTGTTGCAGTGCAGCGTCAGGGCTGGCCGGTGCTGGAGGTCTCGTCGCGCTTTTCACGCGGTGGCAGCGGCTGCTCGCCGTGCACCAGGAACCACACGTTCTCGGCGATGTTGGTGGCGTGATCGCCCACGCGCTCCAGGTTCTTGGCCATGAACAGCAGGTGGGTGCACGGGGTGATGTTGCGCGGGTCTTCCATCATGTAGGTGAGCAGCTCGCGGAACAGCGCGGTGTACTGGGCGTCCAGGCGGGCGTCGTCCTCGCGCAGTGCCAGCGCGGCCTCGGCATCGTTGTCGCGGTAGGCGGCGATGGCACGGCGCACCTGCTGCGCGGCCAGGCGGCCCAGCGCGCGCAGGCCCTGGATCTGCGGCAGCGGCGGCACCTTGCCCAGCGCGATCGAGCGCTTGGCCACGTTCGCTGCATAGTCGCCGATGCGCTCGATGTCGGCCGGGATGCGCAGGCCAGCCAGGATCTCGCGCAGGTCGCGCGCCATCGGCCCACGCAGCGCCAGGCGCATCACGTCGTGGCTGATCTGCTGCTCAAGCGCGTCGATCGCTTCGTCGTTGGCGATGATGCGATGGGCGGCGTTCTCGTCGCGCTTCTCGATCACGTCCATCGCCGCTTCGAGCTGGGCGACGGCCATCTCGCCCATGCGCACGATTTCGGCCACCAGGCGCTGCTGCTCCTCGTCGTAGCTCTTGACGATGTGGTCGTTGGGAAGGTTCATGGTTGTTCCGCTCTGTTGAGTCGAGCCATGCTCGACTGACGTTGTCTGGAGAGTCGAGCCACGCTCGACTGACGTTTCAGCCGAAGCGACCGGTGATGTAGTCCTCGGTCTGCCGCTGCGACGGCTGCGAGAAGATCACTTCAGTGCGGTCGTGCTCGATCAGGTCGCCCAGGTACATGAAGGCGGTGTAGTCGGACACGCGCGCAGCCTGCTGCATGTTGTGGGTGACGATCACGATCGTGTACTCGTGCTTGAGTTCTTCCACCAGCTGCTCGATGCGGCTGGTCGAGATCGGGTCCAGCGCCGAGGTCGGCTCGTCCAGCAGCAGCACCGACGGGCGCAGGGCGACGGCACGGGCGATGCACAGACGCTGCTGCTGGCCACCGGACAGACCCAGTGCGCTCTGCCCCAGCTTGTCCTTCACTTCGTCCCACAGCGCGCCCTGGCGCAGCGCCTGCTCGACGCGGTCGGCCATATCGGCCTTGCTCAGCTTCTCGTGGTGGCGGATGCCGTAGGCCACGTTCTCGAAAATGGTCATCGGGAACGGCACCGGCTTCTGGAACACCATGCCGACCTTGCTGCGCAGGCGGTTCATCGGGTACTTCGGCGACAGGATGTTCTCGCCGTCCAGCAGCACTTCACCGCGCGCTTCCAGCTTCGGGTACAGCGCATAGATGCGGTTGAAGATGCGCAGCAGGGTCGATTTGCCGCAACCGGAAGGACCGATCAGCGCGGTCACGCGCTTCTCCGGGATTTCCAGGTTGATGCCCTTCAGGGCGTGGAACTTGTCGTAGTAGAAGTCCAGTCCGCGCGCGGCAAGCTTGACCGGAGCCGGGGTGTGCAGGCTCTCGTGCGAGGACGGCACGGCGATGCGCTGCATCGGCACGGCGTTGGAAAGGTCGTTCATGGCGTTATCCACGGAAAGGTCAGTCATGGGAGATACGGTTGCGCAGCAGGATGCCGCGGGCGGCAAGGCTGACCAGCAGCACGAAGACAGTCAGCACCAGGGCACCGGCCCAGGCCAGTACCTGCCAGGATTCATACGGGCTGCCGGCGAACTGGTTCATCACCACCGGCACCGAAGCCATCGGCTGGAAGATGTTGTTGTTCCAGTACTGGTTGCCGAAGGCGGTGAACAGCAGCGGAGCGGTCTCGCCGGAAATGCGGGCCAGCGCCAGCAGGATGCCGGTGATGATGCCGGCCGAGGCACTGCGGTACAGCACCTGCACGATCACCTTCCACTGCGGGATGCCCAGCGACAGGGCCGCTTCGCGCATCTGCGAGGGCACCAGGCGCAGCATTTCGTCGGTGGTGCGTACCACCACCGGCAGCACGATGAAGGCCAGCGACAGCGCACCGGCGAATGCCGAGAAGTTGCCCCCGGTCTGCATCACGTACAGCGTGTAGACGAACAGGCCCAGCACGATGGACGGCGCCGACAGCAGGATGTCGTTGACGAAGCGGACCACGGTGCCGGCCTTGCGGGCGTTGCCATACTCGGCCAGCCAGGTACCGGCCAGCACGCCCAGCGGGGTGCCGATGCCGATGGCCAGTGCACACATCACGGCACTGCCGAAGAAGGCGTTGGCGAGGCCGCCGTCCTGCATCGGCGGCGGGGTCATCTTGGTGAACAGATCCCAGTTGATGCCGGCCAGGCCCTTGGCAGCCAGGGTGAACAGGATCCAGCCCAGGAAGAACAGGCCGAACAGGGCGGTGGCGCAGGACGCAGTGATCGCAACGACGTTGCCGATGCGGCGGCGCAGGTACAGCGAATCAGCGGTGGTGGACATCAGTTGCCCTCCTTGCGGGACAGGCGCATCAGCATCAGGCGGGCGATGGCCAGCACCACGAAGGTGACGATGAAGAGGACGAAGCCGAGCAGCAGCAGGGCCGAACGGTAGGTTTCAGTGGCTTCGCCGAAATCATTGGCGATCAGCGCGGCGATGGTGGTGCCCGGTTCCAGCAGAGACGGCGACAGGCGCACGCTGTTGCCGATCACGAAGGCCACCGCCATCGTTTCGCCCAGCGCGCGGCCCAGGCCGAGGAAGATGCCGCCGATGACCGCCGAACGGGTGTAGGGCAGGACGATGTCCCAGCTCACTTCCCACTTGGTGGAGCCCAACGCGTAGGCCGATTCCTTCAGGCGGGTGGGCACGGTCAGGAACACCTCGCGCATCACCGAGGAAATGAACGGAATGACCATGATGGCCAGCACGAAACCGGCGGTGAGCATGCCGATGCCCAGCGGCGGGCCCTGGAACATCGGGCCGATGACCGGCCATTCGCCCAGGGTCTCGTTGAGGAACGGGGTCACGTACTCGGTCATCACCGGCACCAGCACGAACAGGCCCCACATGCCGTAGATGATCGAGGGAATGCCGGCCAGCAGTTCGATGGCGGTACCGACCGGGCCACGCAGCCAGCGCGGCGCGACCTCGGTGAGGAAGAAGGCGATGCCGAAGCTGACCGGCACGGCGATGACCATCGCGATGACAGCGGTGACCAGGGTGCCGTAGATCGGAGCCAGGGCGCCGAACTTGTTTTCGACCGGATTCCAGTCGGCGGAGAAGAAGAAGCTCAGTCCCTGCATCTGCAGGGCATGGCGACCGCCCCACAGCATCGACAGCGCGGCGCAGGCCAAGGCGATCAGTACGAAGATGACGGTGCCGACCAGCACCCATCGGAACAGTTTGTCGTTGCGGGCATCACGCGCATCACGCGTGGACGGGGCGGCTACAGGCTGGGCGATGGCATTCATGGGGACGGCTGGGCCAGGAAGGGGCGGGGCGGCACGGCGTGGAACAAGCGGTGCCCGCGCGGGGCGGGCACCGTCGGGTCCATCACTTCAGGTCGGTCGCCCAGTAGGCCTCGATCTGCTTGACCAGTTCAGCCGGCAGCGGCACGTAGTGCAGCTCGTTGGCCTGGGCCTGGCCGTTCTCGAAGGCCCACTTGAAGAAGGCCAGGGTGTCCTGGTTGCGCTTGGCGTCCTTCGGCTGCTTCTGCATCAGCATGAAGTTGGTTGCGGTGATCGGCCACGCCTGCTCGCCCGGGGCGTTGGTGATGACCAGGTTGAAGTCCTTGGCGCTGGCCCAGTCGGCGCTGGCGGCCGCAGCGGCGAAGGTTTCCGCGCTCGGCTCGACCCAGTTGCCGGCGGCGTTCTGCATGGCGGTATACGGCATGCCGTTCTGCAGGGCATAAGCCAGTTCGACGTAGCCGATCGAGCCCTTGATCTGCTTCACGTAGGACGCAACGCCTTCATTGCCCTTGCCACCGACGCCGTCCGGCCACTGCACCGAGGTGCCTTCACCGACCTTGCTCTTCCACTCCGGGCTGACCTTGGACAGGTAGTTGGAGAAGTTGAAGGTGGTGCCCGAACCATCCGAACGGTGGACCAGGGTGATCTTGCCGTCCGGCAGCTTCACGCCCGGGTTGGCGGCGACGATCGCCGGGTCGTTCCAGGTCTTGACCTTGCCCAGGAAGATGTCGGCCAGCAGGGCGCCGCTCAGGCGCAGCTTGCCGGCTTCCAGGCCTTCGATGTTGACCACCGGCACCACGCCGCCGATGGCCGACGGGAACTGCGCCAGGCCGGCCTGGGCCAGCTCCTCGCTGCTCAGCGGCTTGTCGGACGAACCGAAATCGACGGTGCCGGCCTTGATCTGGGCGATGCCGCCGCCGGAGCCGATCGACTGGTAGTTGATCTTGGCGCCGGTGCTGGCGTTGTAGTCAGCCGACCACTTGGAGACCAGCGGGAAGATGAAGGACGCGCCCGCGCCGGACACTTCGGCGGTCACCTTGGCACCGGCACCGGCAGCGGCGGGGGCAGCGGCAGCGCCGGCAGCCGGCTGCTGCGCGGCCTGCTTGTCGCCACCGCAGGCCGACAGGCCCAGGGCGATGGCCAGGGAAAGGGCGGCAAGGCCGGCCGAGTGCAGTTTCATGGTCACTCCATAGCGGGGAAGAGCCGACGTGGTCGGCGGATGCGGCTATGAAATGATGTTTTTGTTACAGCCGTATTACGACCATGACAGAGGTGTCCTGGATCACGTTCTGACAAGGGTTTCACAGGGTTGGCGCCGATCCGGCCGGGGCCCGGAAACCCCGGATCTGCGCACTGATATGACGGCGGGTTGGTCCTTGCAGCGTCAATGCGCGACAGCTCCCTGCCCACGGTAGGTGCGGACCGTTGGTCCGCATGCTCCAGAGCGCAGCCGAGCGTCGGCTCGGCTCTACAGAGGCAGGTGCATCCCCGAAAACAAGAAGAGCGCGAGATCTCGAGGATCTCGCGCCCGGGTGGGAGCGGCGGGGGAGAGAGGACCCGCCGCCCCCGTTCCTGCGGGGGAACGCGCTTACTTCAGGTTCTGCGACCAGTAGGTCTCGATCTGGCGCACCAGGCTGTCCGGCAGCGGCACGTAGTCCAGCTGGCGGGCCTGGGCGTCGCCGTTCTTGTAGACCCAGCGGAAGAACTCCTGGGTCGCCTTGCCATTGGCAGCATTCTTCGGCGTCTTCTGCACCAGGATGAAGTTGGTGGCGGTGATCGGCCAGGACTCGGCGCCCGGCGCATTGGTCATCACCAGGTAGAAGTCGCGGGCGTTGGCCCAGTCGGCGCTGGCAGCGGCGGCAGCGAACGAGGTGTCGCTCGGCTGCACGAACTTGCCGGCGGCATTCTTCATCGCGGTGTAGGAGAGCTTGTTCTGCAGCGCGTAGGACAGTTCGACATAGCCGATGCCGCCCTTGATCTGCTTCACGTAGGCGGCAACACCTTCGTTGCCCTTGCCGCCGATGCCGGCCGGCCACTGCACCGAGGTGCCTTCACCGACCGAGCTCTTCCACTCCGGGCTGACCTTGGACAGGTAGTTGACGAAGTTGAAGGTGGTACCCGAGCCGTCCGAACGATGCACGACGGTGACCTTGGCGTTCGGCAGGGCTACGCCCGGGTTCAATGCGGCGATGGCCGGGTCGTTCCAGGTCTTGATCTTGCCCAGGAAGATGTTGGCCAGCACGGCGCCGTCCAGCTTCAGGGCGCCCGGGGCGATGCCGGCCACGTTGACCACCGGCACCACGCCACCGATCACCGACGGGAACTGCGCCAGGCCTGCAGCAGCCAGGTCTTCCGGCTTCAGCGGCGCATCGGAAGAGCCGAAATCAACGGTCTTGGCCTTGATCTGGGCAATGCCGCCGCCGGAACCGATGGACTGGTAGTTGACCTTGTTGCCGGTTGCGGCGCTGTAGTCGGCCGACCACTTGGACATGACCGGGTAGATGAACGATGCGCCCGCGCCGGTGATGTCGGCGGCGTTGGCGGCGAACACGGACGATGCAGCCAGGATGGCGACAGCGGCGCGCGATTTGAAGGCGTGGATCACGGGGAGACTCCTGGGGTGGTGGTCGAAGGGCGGTTGCCCGACGTTTCGGTGCACATTCCATAACGGTTGCGTGACACGTCCGCGTCTGTCATATGACGCGGGCGTGACACGCGTCATGAGGGATGTCGCGTCCGCTGTGCCGGCAGGACGGCACGGGTATCGCTGCAACGACGAAGGCACGGCCGGGGCCGTGCCTTCGCGGTTCAACGCAGGTGGCTGGGCTTACCAGAAGAACTGCGCGCGGGCTTCCAGGATGTTGGGATCGTCGTTGACGAAACCGCGCGCCGTGGAGCTGTACTTCTTGCTGTCGACCATCACGTAGTTGAGCATCAGCTTGAAGTTGGAACGCAGGTACCAGTTGGCGCCCACGGTCCAGATGTCCATCTTGCCGCCCAGCACGCCATCGACGATCGGCGGGCGACCGGCGACCGGATTGGCGGCGAGGTTGCCGTCATTGAGGTCCATGTGGTCGTAGCGCACGCCCAGCTGCCACTGGCCGCCGGCCGGGTTGTTCGGCAGGCCGGTGCCCGGAGTGCCGCCCTTGTAGCTCCAGGTCTCGCCGGTGACGTTCCACACGCCGCTGATGTAGTAGCCGTCGCTGGAGTAGTTGTCGTGGTCGTAGCGCTTGGCCTTGCTGGTGTAGTACTCGGCCTGGGCCTTGAAGGGACCCTGGAAGTACATCGCTTCGGCACCGATGGTGCTGACGCGGTCGGTGTCGGTCAGGTTGCCGCTGTCAACCAGGCGGGCAGTGGCGAGGTCGGCATTCGGACGCGCACGCACGCGCAGGGTGTCGGCGTCGGCGTCGTAGTTGACGTAGCTCAGACCGAAGTGCAGGACCTGGCCCTTTTCATTGATCGGGGCCCAGGTGCCACGCGCGCCGTAGCCGCTACCGTGGGCCAGGTTGCGGGTCAGCTCGCGGCCGAAGGCGCTGGCGGTCACCGACCAGTTGTCCTGGCCGTAGCTGTACGCGCCGCCCAGGCGGCGGGCGATGGCATAGGTATTGGTGACCGCTGCCTTGGAAATGAAATCGTTGTTCTTGGTGCTGGACAGTTCTTCCAGGCTGTTGGGCTGCTTGAACTGGCCCAGCTGCAGGAAGTGGTTGGCGTTGCCCAGCAGCTTGTACTTCACGTTGGTGTCGAGGAACTTGTCGGCCTTGGCGTCATAGCCGACCACCCACTCCACGTTGCCCGGGCCCTTGCCCTTCAGCACCAGCTCGGCGCGACGCAGTTCGAATTCGCTGTTCTTGCCGTTGCCGGCGTCGCCACCGTTGAGGTCGACCACATCGTTGTGGAACCAGTTGCCGTCGGCCTGGACCAGGCCTTCGAAGGTGATTTCCGAACCGCCGATCACGTCGATGGCGACTTCGGCGTGTGCAGCCGGCACATACAGCGCAGCAGCCACGGCCACCGTCAGGAGTTGGTGATGCAGTTTCATGGAGAGGAGCCTTGCAGGCAGGTGGGAAGATGCGCGCAGGCTAGAAGGTAAAGATTGCGTAAATGTGACAGTTCACGCGCGGCAGACATCCGCCGCAGGCCCCGTCACGGCAGGGCCTGCCATTGAAACCGCTTGCGTATGACGCCCGGATTGCGACCCGGTTGCAGTAGAGTCACGCCCTGCGTGGATGCTGCCGTCACTCGGCCGTGGTCTTTTCCTTGAACCGGCACAGGTCGGCGATCACGCAGCCCGGGCAATCCGGCTTGCGCGCTTTGCACACATAACGTCCGTGCAGGATCAGCCAGTGATGCGCGTCGAGCAGGAACTCGGCCGGGATCACCTTCACCAGCTTGTCTTCCACTTCGCGCACGTTCCTGCCCGGCGCCAGTCCTGTGCGGTTGGCGACGCGGAAGATATGCGTGTCCACCGCCATCACCGGTTCGCCGAACGCGGTGTTGAGCACCACGTTGGCGGTCTTGCGCCCGACACCCGGCAGCGCTTCCAGCGCTTCGCGATCGCGCGGCACTTCACCGCCATGCTTCTCCAGCAGGATCGCGCAGGTGGCGATCACGTTCTTTGCCTTGGCGTTGAACAGCCCGATGGTGGCGATGTACTGCTTCAAGCCATCCTCGCCGAGCGCAAGGATCTTCGCCGGCGTGTTGGCGACCGGGAACAGGCGGCGCGTGGCCTTGTTGACGCCGACGTCGGTGGCCTGCGCCGACAACGCCACCGCCACCAGCAGCTCGAACGGCGAGCTGTACTCCAGTTCGGTCTTCGGGTGCGGGTTGAGTTCGCGCAGGCGGGTGAACATCTCCACCACGTCGGCGCGTGGCATCGTGCCGCCACGCCGCGCCGGGGCGCGTGCGGTCTTTTTCGTGGTGGCCATTACTGTTCCTTGCCACTGGCGCGGGCCTTGGCCCGGGCCAGAATCGCGGCTGCCGCAGCGGGCAGGGCGGGCTTCACGTCCGGGGCTGGTGCCGGAGTGCGACGTGCATCGCGCTCGGCCTCGCGGCGGGCCAGGCGCACCGCACGGGCACGGTAGCGTTCGCGTGCAGCCCAGGCCGCGCGCAGTTGCTGCTGGGCCTGGCACAGGCGTTGCGGAAGGTCGGGGTGGTCAGGCAGCAACCGGTCGTCGCCGGCACGGACGATGTAGTCCATCAGCCCGGCCTGCAGGGCACCATCGAGATCGTCTGCCTGGACCCGGGCGAACAACTGCGCGGGGTTGGGTCGGGATGCCATGGCGTCAGCGGTTCTGGAAGGCCGGCGCGCGGCGTTGCAGGAAGGCGCTGGTGCCTTCGCGCATGTCCTCGGTGGCGAACAGCAGGCCGAACTGCGCACTTTCGTATTCCAGCCCGGCCTCCAGGCTGCATTCGCCGCCCACGTGCACCGCGTCGAGCAGGCCACGCAGGGCCAGCGGGGCCGAGCGTGCCAGCTGGCGGGCGACGTCCTGCACCCGGTTGTCCAGCGCGTCGGCCGGCACGACTTCGTTGACGATGCCCAGTTCCAGCGCACGCGCGGCGTTGATCGGCGCCCCCAGCAGGCACAGCTCCAGGGTGGCGGCGCGGCCGCACAGGCGCAGCAGGCGCTGGCTGCCGCCGAAGCCGGGGATCAGGCCGAGGTTGATTTCCGGTTGGCCGAGCTTGGCGGTATCTGCGGCGATGCGCAGGTGGCAGGCCATCGCCAGTTCCAGGCCACCGCCCAGTGCGAAACCATTCACGCGTGCGATGACCGGTTTGGGCATGCGTTCGATCTGGCGCATCAGGGCCTGGCCCAGCAGCGAGAAATCACGTCCCTGAACGGCGCTGAGAGTGTTCATTTCCGCGATGTCGGCACCGGCCACGAACGCCTTGGGGCCCGCCCCGGTCAATATCATGACGCGCACCTCCGGATCGGCGGCGGCGTCGCTGAAGGCATCGGCCAGGGCCTGCAGGGTCGCGGCGTTGAGGGCATTGAGCTTGTCCGGGCGCTGGACGGTCACGGTGCGGATGGCGCCGTCGTCAGCGACAGCGATCAGGGCATCGGCCACGGGGAAACTCCTGGAACGTTAAAAAAAAGTGATATTGAACTCTGGAAACGCAGACGGGTCATAGCCTGCATCGTGAGTAGCGGTTACACGTTGCGCCCGTTATCCTAACCCGTCGCCTCAGGGCGGCGCAGAACGTCCCTGAGTTACCACCCCTGGAGAACTGTTTGATGAAGTTGCGTTCTATCGCGGTCGCCGTCGCGGCCCTGGCCCTGACGGGCAATGCCTTCGCCCAGGACGTCTCGTCCGAAAAGGGCAAGCTGAGCTACTACTTCGGTTACGACTACGGCAACAACCTGGCGGAGCTGACCGGTCGTGGTGAGCAGCTGGACATCAACTCGGTGGTGAAGGGCCTGCAGGATGCCTACGCCAAGAAGCAGCCGGCGATCACCGCCGAGCAGCTGAAGCCGGCCGTTGAAGCGTTCCAGAAGCGCGAGCAGGGCCGTGCCCAGGCCGCCAAGGCCGAGTACGAAAAGGCGGCTGCCGAAAACAAGACCAAGAGCGACCAGTTCATCGCGGCGAACAAGGCCAAGGCCGGTGTGCAGTCCCTGCCGAGCGGCGTCCAGTACCGCGTGATCGAGGCCGGCAAGGGTGCCAAGCCGACCCAGGCCAGCACTGTGCAGCTGGAAGTGGCCGGTCCGTTCCCGTACGGCCAGCGCCCGACCGAAGCCCGCCCGGCCCAGCAGATCCCGTCGATCAAGGTCAGCGAAGTCGAAATGAAGGCCATGCGCGAGACCCTGCTGCAGATGCCGGCAGGCTCGAAGTGGGAAGTCACCCTGCCGCCGGACCAGGCCTACGGTGCCGATCCGCGCACCCCGTTCCCGCCGAACGTGGCTGTGCAGTTCGAGATCAAGCTGGTCAGCGTCAAGTAAATCGAAGCAGCAAACGAAACGCGCCGGTGATTCCACCGGCGCGTTTTTGTTTGCGCAGTCCCTGACGGTAGAGTCGACTGTCAGTCGACTGTTTTTGGGTCACATCGGGGAAACGCCCGCGCTGCGCGCGCGAGTCGACTGACAGTCGACTCTACCGTCCGGCTGGGCCACCCGCGCAAATTCAGCCCGATCGCGCTACTGTTGGCGGGTGCAAACAATGGAAGAAACGGCGCGTGTTGTCGCAAGTCCCTGCATCGGAGTGTGCACGCTGGATCCGCACCGGCGATGCGCCGGCTGCGGGCGGCATATCGATGAGATCGCGCGGTGGTCGTCGATGAGCAACGAGGAACGCAGCCGCATCCTGCATCGCGTGCAGCCCCTGCGGCAACAACTGCAGCAGTCCCTGCGCGGTTCGCTGACCGACCACGAACGACTGATGCGCGCGCTGCACCCCTTGGCCCAACCACCTGCGGGCGACGGCTGGAACCGCAGTGAGCTGGTCGACCTGCTGCCGCCCGGGCCTCCAGTGGAGGCTGCGGTGCTGGCCGGCATCGTGCCGCGCGCCAACGGCGCACAGGTGATCCTCACCCGTCGCACCGAAACACTGCGCACCCATGGTGGCCAGGTCGGATTCCCCGGTGGCCGCACCGAACCCGATGACCGCGACGCGCTGGCGGCCGCGCTGCGCGAGAGCCAGGAAGAAATCGCATTGGCGCCCGGCCAGGTGCAGGCGCTGGGGTATCTCGATCCCTTCGTCACCATCACCGGCTACCGCGTCACGCCGGTGGTGGCGGTGGTCGATCCGGAGTTCGTGCCTGTGCCGCAGCCCAGTGAAGTAGCCGAGGTATTCGAGGTGCCACTGGATTACCTGATGGCGCCTGACAGCCTGCGCCAGGTCGAAATCAACCATCGCGGCCGGGTACGCCACGTGCTTGAGTATGGCTGGCCGGGCCAGCGCATCTGGGGGGCGACCGCCGCCATTCTCTACAACCTGCGTCGCCGCCTGGAGCAAGTGCAATGAAGCTGATCGATCCGCCGTGGACCACCCTGGTCGATGTCGCCACCCTGGCTGCCGCGTTGGGCGAAGGCATCCGCGTGGTCGACGCACGCGCCACTGCCAGCACTGCGGTGCGGGTGGTCGATGCGCGCTCCTCGCTGGCCGACCCGCAGGCGGGAAGCAGCCAGTATCTGGCAGGTCATATCCCGGGTGCGGTGTATGCCGATCTGAATCGTGACCTGTCTGATCTGTCGCGTGTCGGCCATGGTCGCCATCCACTGCCGGACAGCGATGCCTTTGCTGCGAAGCTGGGGCAGTGGGGCATCGGCCCCGACACCCAGGTGGTGGTCTACGATGGCAGCGACGGCAGCATGGCCGCCTCGCGCCTGTGGTGGCTGCTGCGCCTGATCGGTCACAGCAGGGTGGCCGTACTCGACGGCGGCATCGCCGCCTGGCAGGCCGCCGGTCACACGTTGGAAAGCGGCCAGGCTGAAGTGACAGCGCTGCCTGCCTACCCGGGCCGCTTCGACACCATCCAGATCGCCAACGCCGATGAAATCACCGCGCGGCTGAAGCATGCGCCGGGCTGGCTGGTCGACGCGCGGGCGGGTGAGCGTTTCCGTGGTGAAGTGGAGCCGCTGGACCCGGTGGCCGGGCATGTGCCGGGCGCGGTCAACCGCCCGTTCGCATTGAACGTACTCGACGGCCGCCTGCGCGACGCACAGGAGCTGCGCGCCGAACTGCAGGGCGTGATCGGCACCCGCGATCCGCAGCAGGTGGTGCTGATGTGCGGTTCCGGCGTGACCGCCTGCCATCTGCTGCTGGCGATGGAAAGCGCGGGCCTGAGCGGCGCGCGCATCTACGCCGATTCCTGGAGCGGCTGGGTGAGCGACAGCAGCCGCCCGGTGGCGACCGGCGCCTGAGCCGCGCGGGGTCGGATCCGTTTTCCAACGGAAAGCGGCTCTGACCCCATCAACCGAAAATCGGGGTCAGAGCCCGTTGCGCAGCAACGGGATCCGACCCCGTGTCGATTCGAAGGATCGCGGAGAACTGTCGAAGGCGGGGTGGGTCCGGTTGCGGGGGTGTCCGCGGCATGGATGCCGCGGCCAAGCCGCCATGGGTGAGGGCGCTTTGCTTGCGAAGCACTGCTTCGCAAGCGCCCGAACGCACAGCCGCCAGCGGCTGGGCCGGCCTGGGGCTTTACGGCGTCCCCCGCAATCGGATCCACCCCGCCATCCCCCGGAATGCCAGCTCTTGACGTTGACGTTGCCTCTGCGGGTGCAGGGCGCAGCCCTGCCGCTTACCCAACCGGCTGCAGTGGCACCTTGGCCAGGATTCGCGCCCACGGGAACAGCGGCCCCGGATCGCGCTTGCGCGCCACCGTCAGCGCCGCATCGTCGCTGGCCGGCACCTGCTCCAGGTCCAGCTGGTCATGCCCGGCAATCCGCCGCAGCGACGGATAGTGCGCCACCAGCGCTTGCAGCAGGCCTTCCAGCGCCTGCAGCTGTGCCTCGGTGTAGGGCTCGTCCATCGCCTGGTGGCGGCTGTCGAACCAGTCCGGATAGCGCCCGCGGTTGACCAGCTCGATGCCCAGCGTATGCGCGTTCATGCCGCGCACGTGATGGGCCACGCGTTCCGGCGCCACGTACTGCACCACGCTGCCATCGCGGTCGATGTAGAAGTGCCCGCTGTTGCCGGCGCCGCTGTCGTACAGCACGCGCTCGCCGTACTCGCGGGCCATCGCCAGATCGGGCAGCTCGGTGCAGTGGATCACCACCATTTCCAGCGAGGCGGGATCCCGCAGCGGCAGTCGGTCGTGATAGGGCAGGGGCTGCAGCTGCAGGCCGGGCAGGAGCGGGTTGGGCATCCGGCGATGCTAGCATTGCGGCATGAATCTGCCTTCCCTTTCCTCGTCGGCCCGCGCCCACGGAGCACGCGCATGAGCCGCGGCCACTGCATCCTCTCCCATGGCTTCGAGAGCGGCCCGGAGGCGACCAAGGTCACCGCGCTGGCCGAGGTGGCGCAACGCCTGGGCTGGACCCACGAGCGCCCCGACTACACCGACCTGGACGCGATGAGCGAGGTCAGCCGGGTGGGCGACGTGCCGACCCGCCTGCGCCGTCTGGTTGAACGCGCCGCCATCGCCGCCCGTCAGGGGCCGGTGGTGCTGGCCGGCTCCAGCCTGGGCGCCTACATCTCCGCCATCGCCTCGCTGCAGGTGCCGGTAGCCGGCCTGTTCCTGATGGTGCCGCCGACCACCATGGGCCCGATGCCGGCGCTGGACGCCGCTGCGGTGCCGACCACGGTGGTGCAGGCCTGGCATGACGATGTGGTACCGGCTGCCGGCGTGATTGCCTGGGCGCAGGCGCGTTCGGCGCAGTTGCTGCTGGTTGACGATGGCCACCGCCTGGAGCGCCACGTGGAGGCCTCCGCGCAGGCCTTCGAGCGCCTGCTGCGGCATCTGTGAAGCCAGGGCGCACGGCGCGCCCGCCCGCATTGACTAC
>NZ_JAOCGL010000097.1:0-15664 GCF_029842485.1 Stenotrophomonas sp. GD03777 | reverse complement strand
GCCGGCCGCTGGCCGGCATCCGGAAAACACCACAGAGTCCGCCATGAGCCGCAAGCACGCCTTCCAGTTCCTCGACCTGCCCCGCACCATGCCGCAGCGCATCCCGGTGGAACTGCGCACGTCCGGCGACTGGGGCGAGCTGTACGGCAAGTTCGGCAAGGAAGACGCCCAGTACCAGGCGGGCCGCTGCCTGGACTGCGGCAACCCGTACTGCAGCTGGAAGTGCCCGGTGCACAACGCCATTCCGCAGTGGCTGCAGCTGGTACAGGAGAACCGCATCCACGAGGCCGCCACGCTGTGCCACAGCACCAATCCGCTGCCGGAAGTGTGCGGCCGGGTCTGCCCGCAGGATCGGCTGTGCGAAGGCAGCTGCACGCTGGAGGAATTCGGCGCGGTCACCATCGGCGCGGTGGAGAAGTACATCGTCGATACCGCACTGGCCAGTGGCTGGCGCCCGGACCTGGGCGCGGTGCAGCCGACCGGCCACAGTGTGGCGGTGATTGGTGCCGGCCCGGCCGGGCTGGCCTGTGCCGACCGCCTGGCACGCGCCGGCATTGCCGCCGTGGTCTACGACCGCTACGAGCAGATCGGTGGCCTGCTGCAGTTCGGCATTCCCAGCTTCAAGCTGGACAAGGACGTGATCCATCGCCGCCGTGAAGTACTGGAAGGCATGGGCGTGCAGTTCCGCCTCGGCGTGGAGATCGGCCGTGATGTCAGCGTGCAGCAGTTGCTGGACAGCCACGATGCGGTGTTCATCGGCACCGGCGCCTACCGCTATACCGATGGTGGCCTGGTCGGCCAGGACCTGAAGGGCGTGCTGCCGGCGCTGCCGTTCCTGGTGCAGAACAGCCGCATCGTCGGCGGCGATGATCCGAAGGGCCGGCCGATCGCCGGCTGGGAAGACACCATCGCCCTGCCCGACCTCAACGGCAAGCGCGTGGTGGTTCTGGGCGGTGGCGATACCGGCATGGACTGCGTGCGCAGTGCGGTGCGGCTGGGCGCGGCCAAGGTCACCTGCGCCTATCGCCGCGACGAAGCCAACATGCCCGGCAGCGCGCGCGAAGTCGCCAATGCACGCGAGGAAGGGGTGCGCTTCCTGTTCAACCGGCAGCCGCTGTCGATCGAAGCCGGCGCCGACGACGAGGTGATCGGCGTGACCGTGGTCGAGACCCGGCTGGGCGAGCCCGATGCCAATGGCCGCCAGAACGCGGTGCCGATCGAAGGCAGTGAGTCGCTGCTGGAAGCAGACGTGGTGATCATCGCCTTCGGCTTCTCGCCGAGCGTGCCGGCGTGGCTGGCGGAACTGGGGGTGGAAGGCCAGCCCAATGGCCGCATCCTCGCCGGTGGCAAGGACCGCCTGCCGTTCCAGACCGCGCATCCACGCCTGTTCGCCGGTGGCGACGCGGTGCGTGGTGCCGATCTCGTGGTAACCGCGGTGGCCGAAGGCCGCGACGCCGCTGCCAGCATCGTCCGCCTACTGGCACACTGAGTCCGGCAACAGCAGCACTTCCAACAGCGCGCGCAGTTCGTGCACCTCCAGCGGCTTGGCCAGGAAATGGTCGATGCCCGCATCACGGCAGGCCTCACGGGTGCGCTCCAGCACGCTGGCAGTCAGCGCAATGATCGGGACCCGCGCCCGGGTGGCGCAGGCGTCGCTCCGGATCGCCCGGGCCAGCGCGAAGCCATCCATGTGCGGCATGTGGCAGTCGGTGATGACCAGGTCGAACGGTTGCGCCTGCCAGGCCTCCCATGCCTGCAGGCCGTCGCTGCAGGCGTGCACCTGCAGTCCCAGCTCGCACAGACGTTGTGCCAGCAACTGCAGGTTGGTCGGATGATCCTCGGCCACCAGCACCCGCGCCGGCGGCAACGGTCGTTGCGCGGGCCGTGCCGTCGCCGGGCACGCAGCGGGGGCCGCACAGGCCGCCAGGTCCAGCTCCAGCCACACGGTGGTGCCCTTGCCGGGCACGCTGCGCAGGTGCAGACGCCCGCCCATCGACGTCGCCAGCTCGCGGCAGATCGACAGCCCCAGGCCACTGCCGCCGAAACGGCGCGTGGTCGACGCCTCGGCCTGCTCGTAGGCGGCAAACACCGCCTGTTGCCGCTCCACGCTGATGCCCACGCCCGTATCGGTCACCTGCAGGCGCAGTCGCTGGCCGCCGTCGCGCTGCTGCAGCACGCGGACCTGCAACACCACGCTTCCCTGCAGGGTGAACTTGAGCGCATTGCCGGCCAGGTTGAACAGGACCTGCCGCAGGCGCAGCCCGTCAGCCAGCGACCAGGGCTGCAACGTCGGGTCGATCTCGCTACACAGGTGCAGCCCGCGGCTGGCCGCGACGGGCATCAACAGCTGCTGCACCGCGCCCACCAGCGCCGCCAGATCGGTCGGACGCAGCTGCAGGGGCGCCGGTTGCAGGCGCTGGCTGTGCAGCACATCGTCGAGGATCTGCCGCAGCATCTGCGCAGCGTCACCGACGGTGGTCAGCACCTGCCGCTGGCCCGCATCCAGGTCCGTGCCAGCCAGCCGCTCCAGCATGCCCAGCAGGGTGCTCATCGGCGTGCGGATCTCGTGGCTCATGGTCGCCAGGAAATGGCCCTTGGCCAGTGCCGCCTGCTCGGCCGCGCGGCGCGCCTCGGCCAACGCCGTTGCACGCGCCTGGGCTTCGCTGACGTCCATCCAGTAGCCGCTCCACTCCACGCTGCTGTCATCGCACGGCAACGGTCGTCCCTGTGATCGGACCCAGCGCCAGCCCTGTGCCGACCGGGTGCGGAAGGTGACGTCGATCGGACCGCGCACGAGCGCGGCCGCTTCGATGCTCGCCATCACCCGGCTGCGGTCACCGGCATGCACGGCCGCCAGCAGCTGCAGATGGTCGATCCGCTCAGTCTCCACGGCTACGCCGAACAGCGCCTGCACGTCGCCGGCGATCTGCGCCAGGCTGTAGTGGCCGGTTGCCGAACGGCGCGCCTGGTAGACCACCGCCGGCAGGTTCGCGGTGACTTCATGCAAGCGCTGCTCCAGCACCCGGCGACGCACGCTCTCGCGATGCACGCGCCAGTAGCCGAAGGCATGCAGCAGTATGAGCGCGAGCAGGATCAGCGACACCGGCACCAGCCAGCGCAGTGCCGAACCGGCGGGACGCGCACGTGGCAGTTCCGGCAGCCAGGCACTGCGAACCGATGCCCGACGCGCATCGCCCTCCCGCTGCAGCTCCCGGTCGAAGGCAGCGACCACCGCGGCACAGGCCGGTACAGCGGCCAGCACCAGTGCATCGCCGAAGCCAGCGGGTGCTGCGATCACCAGAGGGTCACCCGGCACGGCGCGAAGCGCGGCTTCGACTTCGGCGAGATTGGCCACCACGGCATCGACCAGCCCGGCGCGCAGCAGTGACAGCGCGTGGTCCAGCGGCGCCGGTGCCAGCAGCTGCGCACCCGGGGCCTGTTCGGCCAGCAATGCGTCCAGCGGCAGCCGGTCCGGGCTGGCCACGCTGCGGCCACGCAGTCCCTCCAACCCCAGCACTGGCGCTGCACCCTCGCGCCGCACGATCACCTGTGGCACTTCCAGGTAGGGGCTGCTGGCCACCCAGCCGGTCGGCAGCTGTGCGCGCGGCCAGCCCAGCAGCACCTGGGTGCCAGCCGGCAGCGGGTCATCGGTGAGCACCGCTGCGGGCAACGGCCGCGCATGCTGCACCGCCTGCGGGCCCAGCAGCGGCAGGTAATCCGCAGCCAACCCCGCAAGGTCGCCCTGCGCGTTGTATGACAGCGGCGGCCGATCGGAACGCCATGCCACCTGCAGTGGACTCGCACAGCCGGACGCAGCAGCGATGCCGGGCAGCAACAGCGATGCCATGACAGCGGCGACGGCGCGGCGGCCGGCGACATTCACGGTAGACATCCTCATTTCGCGGGCAGGAACCACGGCCGCGCAGCGGTACCGCTGCCAGCCACGCTAGCGAGGCGCGCTTCCGCGACAATGAGAAAAATTGGAAAAACATCCCTATCGGCGAATGCCGACATACACTGCCGCTTCTACCCGTCCCTACGGAGCGCTCGATGCGTATCGGCCTGGCCGCCAACCGTCTCCATCACCACGATGCGCGCGCCGCGCTGTTCCGCTGGCTGCGTGCCAGCGAGGCCGGGCTGCGTGAACTGGGCGTATCGCTGCACGCGGTCGGGCGCACCCACGATGCGATCGAACGGCAGGGCTTCCTGGCCGGCTACGGCGGCCTGCACCGCTACCCCTACGGGCGCGAGGGTGGCCTGATGAAACTGGTGGCCGAAGTGGTTGGCATGGGGCCGGATCGCACCCTGGACGGTGCGATCTACCTGATCGACCCGGTCGATCCTTCCTCGGTGTTTCCGGAGGCAACCGCGCTCAAGCGGCAGTGCGTGATCCACGGCAAGCCGTTCATTTCAACCGTGGCCACTGCGCGTGACTGGATCGAGGTGGAGCGCATCCACGCCGGGCTGGCTGCTGATGCCGGTGCCGACGATCTGCATGCCTTCCAGCACCAGACGCTGGCGCTGATCGCGCACGACGCGATGAAGCCGGCGATGCTGGCCTTCGCTGACGAGCACTTCGATGTGCTGGCACGGTTCGGCGAGCGCGTGGCGACCGGCACCACCGGCCAGCGCTTGAACGAGCTGGCCTGGAGCCGCGGCTGGCCCAGCGATACGCCGTGGGTGACGCGCTACCAGAGTGGCCCGATGGGCGGCGATGCGCAGATTGCTGACCGTGTGCTGGAGGGGCGCTGCCAGCGCGCGATCTTCTTCGAGGACCCGCATGTGGCACGCCAGCACGAGGCCGATATCCAGCTGCTGGAGCGCGCGGTGACGACGGTGACCGACCAGGCGGTGTGCCTCACCGCGCCGCGGGTGGCGGCACGCTGGGCGGCCGCGGCGGCATTGCGGGCGGGGTGAGGGTTTCGGCCAACGGCTGCGCCCCTCGTGGTCGGTCGTTCAAACCAGAAGCCGTGCTCGGCCAGGCGGGGTGGATTGCGCAGGGGTCGCTGCAAGTACGTCCCTGTAAGCTCGGTCGCCGCATCCATGCGGCTCACGCCCCTGCGCAACCCACCACGCCCGGCCACGGACAGATTCCGGTGTGCCCACCACGGAAGAAAGAAAGAAGAGCAGGAGCGGGTCGCGCGCTGCGCGCGCTTGTGTAGAGCCGAGCCCATGCTCGGCTGCATTCAACGGCAGCCGAGTGTGGGCTCGGCTCTACAGCAGCTGGCGTAGCATGGCTTTCAGGCGCCGACCTTCCAGCTGGAAGTAGTCGCGCTGTTCGCGCCAGGCAGGGAAACGTTGTTCGACTTCATGCCAGAACGCGGCCGAATGATTCGGCTGGATCAGGTGGCAGAGTTCGTGCACCAGCACGTACTCGAACGCTTCCGGACGACCCAGCACCAGGGCCAGGTCCAGGGCCATGCTGCCATCGGGGGCCAGCGAGCCCCACTGCGAGGACATCACCTTCAGGCGCAGGCGGCTGGGAGCGCGCGGCAGGGTGGGCAGGTACTTCGGCAGCCAGCGGCCGACGTCGGCGCGGGTCTGCGCTTCATAGAACTCGCGCAGCAGGCGGCGCAGGGTGGCGTCACCACCACGGGTCGGCCACTGCACGCAGGCACCGTGCCCGTCGATCTCCAGCCGCGCGTAGCGGCCTTCCTGCCAGCGCAGCGGCAACAGTTCACCGCGCAATGGCAGCACGCCGTCTTCGCCGGGCTGCAGCGATGCCGGCAGGCCCTGCCCCTGGTACTGCCGCAGCTGCAGCGCCAGCCAGTCGCGGTGCTGTTCCAGGAAGCGCTCGCCCATTACCAGGCTTGCGCGCGGTGGCAACGTCAACCGCGCGCCACGCTCGTCCACGCTCAGCTTGATGCGGCGCGCGCGCGGATCGCGCACGCGCAGCACCTCGATCTCGGCATCCTCCAGGCGCAGGCGAACGGTGTCGCGCTGTACGGTGGCGGGCAGGGTCGGCGTGATCAGGCGGCGCAGCAGACGGCTCATGCGCCCAGCATAGCGCTGCTTCGGGCCGCCGGATGACCGGCGACCGTCGGGCTGCCTGTTCAGTCAGCCTTGCTGAGCTTGAACGCTTCTTCCAGCAACAGGAACAGGCGGCGGATCTCGGCGCTCTGCAGGGCGAAGCGGGCATCGAACTCGGCACGGCGGCCGTCTTCGTCGGCATGCTCCAGCTGGTCCAGGGCGCCGTCGAGGAACTTCAGCTTGCGCACGATCAGGTCGTCGCCGATCACGAACGACAGGTTGTCCTCGAAGATCAGCGCCAGCTTGGTCACCTGCTTGCCGGCGTCCAGGTGCTTGTCGATCTCGTCGCAGCGCAGTTCCTGGTGCTGGCACTTGACCACCGCGCCGCCTTCGACCGGATCCTTCATCTCGCACTCTTCGCCCAGGCTCAGCCCGGTCGGCAGCGGCTCTCCGGCGATCCAGCCGGTCAGGATCGAGCGCGGCGCGACTTCGGCGTTCAGCGGCATCGCCGGGAAGCTGCCGAGCAACCCGCGGATGTCGGACATGAAGTATTCGCCGGTCTTGCGGCTGGAGGTATCCACCGCCACGTAGCCGTGCTGCAGGTCGATGAAGGCGTCGTTGCGCGAGGACTTCACGAAGGCGCGCGGCAGCAGTTCATGCAGCAGGTCGTCCTTCATGCGCTTGCGCTCGCGGCCACCCGGGCGCCGCCCTTCCTTCTCCTCGATCTCTTCCAGCTTGCGCTCGAGCAGGTCGTTGACCACCGCCGCCGGCAGGATCTTGTCCTCGCCGCCCACGGTCAGCCACAGGTGTTCGGCGATGCGGTGGGACAGCAGTTCCTTCTCCTCGCGGCCGAACGGCGAAATGAAGCCGCGCGAATTCATTTCCAGCGCGCCAACAGGCTTGAGCACGGCGTGCGGCAGCAGGGTATCGACTTCGGAAAAATCGGTGGTGGTCGGGAAACGGAAGAACGTCAGGTTGCGAAAGAACATGGAATTCCGGATGGCGAAGAGGAAGGGCGACCGACCTTAAACGGTGGGCGTCTCGGGATCTGCGTCGGCATCGGCCGGGGAGCCGGCCAGCCAGGCATGGGCGTCGGGCAGCGGCGTGTCGTCGCGACGGCCCAGCGCCATGAAGTCGAACAGGGTGGTGTCGGCCAGCTGCGAGGGCCGGACTTCACCCATGGCGCGCGCGATCTGCTCGATGCGGCCCGGATGGTCCTTTTCCCACTGCTTGAGCATCAGGCCGACCTGGCGGCGCTGCAGGTTCTCCTGGCTGCCGCACAGGTTGCAGGGAATGATCGGGAACTGGCGTGCCTGCGCGTAGTCGACGATGTCGCTCTCGCGCACGTAGGCCAGCGGCCGGATCACCACGTGCCTGCCGTCGTCGCTGCGCAGCTTCGGCGGCATGCCCGCCAGCTTGGCGTGGTGGAACAGGTTCATGAAGAACGTGGCCACCATGTCGTCGCGGTGATGGCCCAGCGCGATCTTGGTGAACCCGTGGGTCTCGGCGTAGTTGTACAGCGCGCCACGACGCAGGCGCGAGCACAGCGAACACATCGTCTTGCCCTCCGGGATGACCCGGCTGACCACCGAATAGGTGTCCTGCTCGATGATGTGGTACGGCACGCCCAGCCCTGCCAGGTACTCCGGCAGGATGTGCTCGGGGAAGCCCGGCTGCTTCTGGTCCAGGTTCACCGCCACCAGCTCGAACGGCACCGGCGCCTTCTTCTGCAGCTGCAGCAGTACGTCCAGCAGGGTGTAGCTGTCCTTGCCGCCGGACAGGCAGACCATGACCTTGTCGCCGGCCTCGATCATGCCGAAGTCGGCAATCGCCTCGCCGACCTGGCGGCGCAGGCGCTTGGCCAGCTTGTGCTGCTCGCGCTCGGCCACGCGTGGATCGCGGGCGGCGCGCGGCTGGGGATCGGGAAGGGAAATCACGGCACTCATGGGTTCCATTCTAACGGCTCGGAGCCGCCCCGGCCGGGGATCGGGTTTCCCCTCTCCCGGCAGTCATCAACGCTGTGTATGCTCGGAGGCTGTGGATACCTACAGCCCCGCCGAGATCGTCGAGCACCTCGCCGCCCTGCGCGCCGAGCACCGCCTGCTGGATGAACAGATCACCCGCATGGCGGCCAACGGCGAGGACGAACTGGAAGCCAAGCGCCTGAAGCGGCGCAAGCTGCAGCTGAAGGACTGCATCGCCAGGCTGGAAAGCCTGCAGATTCCCGACGAGCCGGCCTGAGCCGGGTCCGGGTGGGTGCCAACCTTGGTTGGCCTCCCTCTCCGGTAGGTGCCAACCTTGGTTGGCACGGGTGGAAGTGTGCGGACCAAGGTCCGCACCCACCGCATTGTCCGGCGCGACCTTCAATCCTGCGGCGCAGGCTCGTCCGGGCGCGCTGCTTCCGGGCTGACCCGCTCGATGGTGTGGCGCAGCTCGCGCCCCAGGATGAACTTGGCGTCCTTGGCCCAGGCATCCAGGCGTTCGTCGAACAGCAGCTTGCTGTTCTCGTCCGGCCACACCAGGCGCAGTTCGCGCAGCTTCTGGATGAAGCCGCGGAACAGGGCCTTGTCGAAGAACTCGGGAGCGGCCGGCGCATAGAGCAGGCTCAGGCGCTGCGCGGCCTGCTGGCACAGGCTTTCCAGCTCGGCCGCACCGAGCACGCCCGGGCCGTTCTTCACCAGCACCGAGATGGCGATGTAGTAGCGCTCGAACGCCTGCTGCAGCGAATGGCCGATCGCCCGCAGGCGGAACACCTCGTCGGTCTGCCCGGTGTTGCGCGCCAGGATGCCGCCGTCGTCATCGTTGACGTTCTGCAGCAGGCCTTCGCGCACGAACACGTCGATGGTGCGGTCAATGCGCTGCGCAAACTCGTCCTCGCTCCACGGCAGGAACAGCTCGGCCTGCAGGAACGGGTACACCGTGCGGCCCAGCTGGACCAGGCCGGTACGGCTCATGCGGCGGTTGTTCTGGAAGCAGCAGGCCACCCACGACGATGCGGTGAACAGGTGCACCACGTTGTTGCGGAAGTAGCTCAGCAGCACCGCGGTGTCGCCGCTGACGCTGAGCACATCGCCGAGCGGGTGCTTGATGCGGGTGAGGACGTTGATCTCCTCGGCATGGGCGATGATCCGCTCCGGCGAGTGCGGGGTCACCGTCACCCGGTCCGAGTACGGCATCTCGACCAGCAGCGTCTTGCACAGCTCGATCTGCGCGATCAGGTCGGCCTCGCCCATCGCGTGCTTCGGCGTGGACAGCAGGGCCAGCGCCAGCAGGTTGATCGGGTTGACGTCGGCAGCGCCGTTGATGCGTACCTGGATGCGTTCGGCCAGCGTATCCACCGTGGTCGACAGCCAGGCCGGCTTCTCGTCCTCGGGCACCGCCTCGCCCTTCCACTCCGGGGCCTTCTCGGCCAGCACATCGTTCAGCGCGATCGGCTCGCCGAAATTCACCACCACCTGGCCGTAGTTCTGCTTGAGCACCTTGGGGATGCCCCACAGCAGCGACCAGATCGACTCCTTTTCCTTCGGCCGGCCGGACAGTTCGTCCAGGTAGCTGCCGCCCTCCATCAGCTTCTCGTAGCCGATGTAGATGGGCTGGAACAGGACCGGCTTGCGCGGCTGGCGCAGGAATGCACGCAGCGTCATCGAGATCATGCCGCCCTTGGGCTGCAGCAGGCGCCCGGTACGCGAGCGGCCGCCTTCGACGAAGTACTCCAGCGAATAGCCACCGGCCACCAGCTGCGCGACGTACTCACTGAGCACCGCAGAGTACAGCGCATTGCCACGGATCGAACGGCGGATGAAGAAAGCACCGCCCTTGCGCAGCAGGGTGCCGACCACCGGCAGGTTCAGGTTGATGCCGGCCACGATGTGCGGCGGCACGATGCCACGGTCGTACAGCAGGTAGGACAGCAGCAGGTAGTCCATGTGGCTGCGGTGGCTGGGCACGTAGACCACTTCGTGGCCCGGCGCGGCGGCCTTGAACTTGTCCAGGTGGTGCACCAGCACGCCCGCATAGATGCGGTTCCACACGTGGCTGAGCATGA
Source organism: Stenotrophomonas sp. GD03777 (assembly GCF_029842485.1). Lineage (NCBI taxonomy): Bacteria > Pseudomonadati > Pseudomonadota > Gammaproteobacteria > Lysobacterales > Lysobacteraceae > Stenotrophomonas > Stenotrophomonas sp. GD03777. Next base: position 5,649 of record NZ_JAOCGL010000097.1, on the reverse strand, counting down.
AGCTGGCCGAGCGCACCACCGGGCTGGAATAGTCCGCAGCGATTTCCCAGGCGTAGGCGTGCGCCTTCTTCCAGGCATCGGCCGGCTTCGAGTTGTCGCGCTTGGCTTGTGCGGCGATCGCTTCGCGGACCGGCTCGGCGGCCAGCACCTGGTCCACCAGCAGGCGCCGGGTCGACAGGTCCGGGCCGATCACCGATTCACGGATGCGGCGGAAATGGGTGCGCAGCACGCGCTGCAGCTTGCGCACCGTGCGCTCCGGCTCCAGGCCTTCGTCGACGGTGCTGCGCAGCGAGATCGGCGGGGCGAAGCGCACGATGGTATTGCGCCCGTTCAGCAGCAGCCCCAGCAGGCGGCGGAAGCGGCCCACCAGCGCCCAGTTTTCCGAGAACAACACCGCGAACCAGCCGCTCTGCTTGTCCGGCGCGCGGCCGACGAAGATCGACACCGGCACCAGGTGCACATCCAGGTCATCGCGCACGCGGTGCGCCTGCAGGACCTTGGCCAGCGAATCGGAGTGGGTCTTGGCGCCGCGCTGCTCGGGAATCAGCGAGTTGCTGGAGCTGCGCCGCGACAGCGCCAGATAGGCGCGCTTGCGGCCGGTCGGATCACCGGCCAGCGGCACCAGCGGCGACGGCAGGCCGGCCTGGCGGCAGGCCTTGTCCAGGATCAGCGCGTTGGACAGGCCGTAGTCTTCCAGCACGTACATGACCGGGCGGCCATCGTTGTACTGGCCCGGGTCTTCCGGCTCGATCTTCAGCGACAGCCACGGCTCGATCAGGCGGCCCAGCAACCGCGCCCACAGCGGGCGGCGGCCAGCCGGACGCGCGTGCGCGGGCGGCGGTACCGGGTTCGGGCCGGTACCGGTCGAGGGGGACGCCGGCACCGTATCGGCGGGCGTCGACTGGGATTCTTCGCCGGGGAACGGCAGCGGGTTCTGTTTCGACATCGGCGCCATTATGGCTTAGCCGGCGGTGTTGCCGCTTCCCCACCCTCGGCGGGGGCTTCAGCCGGTGCTGGCGACGCAGCCGCGCGGGCCGCATCGGCCTTGCGCAGCAGCGCATCGGTATCGGCCAGGGTGCGGGTCAGGTACCAGTGGCCCTCGCGCCGGCTCAGTGGCAGCTGCAGGGTCATCTCGCGACCGGCCAGGTCGTAGTGCAGGCGCACCAGCGCATTGTCGCCCTCTACCGAGAGCAGCTCGCCGCGCACGCTGCGCAGCGCGTCGTCCACGCCCAGCCCGTAACTGCCGAGCACCGCCTTGAGGGTGTGGATGAACGGCGCCAGCTGCTGCAGGCTGCCTTCCATGCCGGCCGCCTGCAGGCCGGCTTCGTCATCGAAGCCGACCTTGCTGGCGGCGCCGACCAGCGCGGCGATGGTGCTGCGGGCACGTGCGCGGTCGCTGATCGGGGCAGCCTGCGCCCACCCCGCCAGGGTCTCGACCAGGGCGATGTAGTGGGCCTGCTGGCTGGGCGTGTAGCCCTTCTGGTGGCGCAGGTACTGCACGCCGAAGTTGCCCATCGACTGTGCGGCCTGGCGCACGGCGCCGGCCTGGCCAGCCAGCTGGCGATCGAAGCTGCGCTGCAGTTCGGCGCTGGCACCGGGCTTGCGCAGTGCGGCCAGCATCGGCAGCAGCTGGTCGCCCAGTGGCAGCTCGGTCAGCGGCCACTGGCTGTGGCCCTCCACCCACGCCTGCTGCAGGCGCTGGTACTGGCCCGGCGGCACCGACAGCTTTGCGTAGCCGACCAGATCATCTTCGGCCAGGCGCAACGCCATCGCCTGTACTGCAGCCACCGGCTCGGCCGCCGGCCTGGCCGGATCGTTGGCAGACTCGCGACACCCCGCCACGGCCAGCAGCAGCATGGCCGCCAGCCCCCATCCACGCGCAGACTTTCCTCGCACCGCCACGCTCATGCACTCGGACTCCCCGGACCGGCCCGCATCTTGCGGCCTGCGACGTGACAGCGGCAAGCCGGGACGTCACGGTTTCCAGCCGAGGGGGGTCAGATCTCCTCTGCTGCGGCAGAAGGGATCTGACCCCAGCGCCGCCACCGGGATAAAAAAAGAGCCCGGATCACGGGGATCACAGGCTCTTCAAGCCGGCGCGGGGCCGGAGGACAGTGTTGTGGCACATGTCCGGCCCGAGGACCGGATGGCGGCGATCCTACGCTGCCGTTCAAGTTAAGGCAACACTTCACGTAATGCCATGTATGTATTTGATTTTATTGTATCAATCGCGTTGCCAAACCGCTTCGATGAAATCTACGGCGTGTTTTTCGGCGATTCGGGCATAAATCCCCGGATAGCCGGCCAGCGCACAGCCCTCGCCCCAGCTGACGACACCGAACTGGGTCCAGCCTTCACGCAGGCGCAGCAGCAGGGGGCCTCCGGAATCCCCCTGGCAGCTGTCGATGCCCTCGCGGCCGGCGCAGATGACCTTTCCACGTGACAGTTCACCGCCGTAGGCCTGCTGGCATTCGGTGAAGGAAACGAACGGCACCTGCGCGGTCTGCAGCTGAGTCGGATAGACCCGGCCATCGCCGATGTCGGTGTCTCCCCAGCCGATCACCGTGAATTCACGGCCCGGCTTGAGATAGCTGGCGTCGGGCCGCAGCCGCAGTGCCACCGGCTGTGCGCCGTCCAGCGGTGCGCTGAGCTGGATCAGGGCGACGTCGTGCTCCAGCGAATTGCCGCTGTTGAATGCCGGATGGACGTGGATCGCCTTGACGTTGGACGGTCGTGGCGCGGCGTCGGTGGACAGGGTCGTGACCTTGCCGACAACGGCGATGCCACCAGGCGCTTCGCGCTGCATGCAGTGCGCGGCCGTCAGCACCCACGAGGGCGAGATGAGGGTGCCCCCGCAGAAGTGGCGGTCGTGGTCCGAATCGCCGTCGAAGATGCCCTGGATGCTGACCATGAACGGGTACTCGTCGGCCGGCGCCGCTTCGCCGCCGATGATGCGCGGCGCATCGCGCAGCTGCGGCGCAGCGATGGCGGGTACGGCAGACGCGGCCAACAGCAGGCCGATGAACAAAGAGGTGCTGCGATACATTTCCCTGTACTCCTCTGTCGATGGTTGGAACCGGTGCGGCCGCGGTCCGTACCGGTGCATCGATTGGGGAGCAGTGGAGAGGCCCGCAGCGCGAACGTGCGCACAGTTCTCGTGGCTGGCGCTGCGTGCGACAGATGCAGCCCCACAAATGCGAACGCCATCCCGCATGGATCGGGATGGCGTTCGTGGTGCCAGCGTGACCGGCGTCGGTGGTGGGCTCAGCGTGCAGCCAGAGCCGACGCGATTTCCTGCTGGATCGCCCGCGCTGCGGCCTGCGGATCGGCGGCCAGGCGGATCGGGCGACCGACCACGATGGCATCGGCGCCATCGGCAAAGGCCTGCGCTACGCCAACGGTACGCTTCTGGTCATCGCCGACCGGGCCACCGGGGCGGATGCCAGGGCAGACGATCGAGAATCCGCTGCCGGTGGCAGCGCGGATCGGGCCGGCTTCCTGGCCCGAAGCGATCACGCCATCGATGCCGGCGGCCTGGGCAGCCAGCGCGCGCTCGACCACCACGTCCACCGGTTCGCGGTCGATGCCCATCTGTGCGAGGTCGGGGCGCCCCATCGAGGTCAGCACGGTCACTGCCAGCAGGCGCATGTCGCCGCTGTTGGCGGCCGCGCACGCCTCCATCATGGCCGGGTGCCAACCATGGATGGTGGCGTAGCTGACCGGCCACTGCGACAGGCGCTTGATCACCGCCGCAGCGGTGGCCGGAATGTCGAAGAACTTCAGGTCGACGAACACGCGCTTGTCGCGGCGGGCCAGCTCATCGAGCACCTGGAAGTACTCGCCGGAGGCGAGCAGTTCCATGCCGATCTTGTAGAACGCCACGCTGTCGCCCAGGCGGTCGACCCACGCCAGCGCCTGCGCGCGGTCAGGCACGTCCAGCGCGAAGATCAGGCGCTCGTCATCGCGCAGCGGCAGCGGTGCGCGGCTCATGGTGCGTAGTCCAGCGCGGCGCGCTTGGCGTCGTGGCGGGCCTGGCGCGACTGGCTGTAATCGTTGTTGAACTGCGCCGGCTCGAAGCCGCCGTAGGTCGGGTTCGGCAGCATCCACCAGCGCTCGCCGAACCAGTCGTGGTACTGCTGCAGCAGGGCGTCACGGCCTTCGTTGGTGTTGGCGGTCACTTCCACGAAGTCACCCAGCTGGTCGCCGAACTGCATCAGCACGCGGTACTTCTGCCCGGCCAGGCGGCGGCGGCAGTTCTTCTCGCTGCCAGCCTGCTCGCAGCCTTCGACCACGGTGCCCAGGCCCAGGAACACGCTGTCATCGGCCACCGGCAGGCCCTGCTCGCGCAGGTTGGCCAGGGTCGCGTCCTTCAGGTGCACAGCACGGTTGGAGATGTACAGCAGGGTCACGCCCTTGGCGTTGGCCGCCTTGGCGAAATCAACCACGCCCGGGATCGCCTTGGCCTTCTTTTCGGCCACCCACTGGTCCCAGCTCAGCTCGTCGTATTCCTTGCCGTCGCGCACCAGGCGCGCCTGGTAGGGCGAGTTGTCCAGCACTGTCTCGTCCACGTCCAGCACCACGGCCGGCTTCAGGCCCTTGGCCTCGTTGCCGCGTTCTTCCGGCACCAGAGCATCCCAATGGGCTTCCTTCAGCGCCACGTCCAGGTGGTCGGCGGCGGCGCGGTAGGTCTGCTCGGTGATCGCCCTGTACTCCTGCGCACGCTGCATCCACAGCACGGCGTTGAGGTTGTCGTTGGCGGTGGCATCACGCGCGCCATCGGCCTTGGCGGCGGACGCCGGGGCCTGCGGCGCCGCGGCTTCAGCGGCAGGCGCGTCCACGCGCTTGCAGGCGGACAGGCCCAGCGCCGCGGTGGCGAGCAGGGTCAGGGACAGGGAAACAGGACGACGCATGGATTCACCGGCAATCAGATATACCGGCGCATTTTACCGGCAAAGCCGGCCCTGGGACGGCTATGCTTGGTGGTTGACCCGCTGCTCTTCCGGAGGCCGCCATGACCGATTCCACCCAGACCCCTGACGTCCCCCTGCTCGATGCGGTGCAGGCCCGCCTGCTGGGCTGCCTGGTGGAGAAGGAGGCAACCACACCGGACACCTACCCGCTGACGGTCAATGCGGCCCAGTCGGCCGCCAACCAGAAGACCGCCCGGGAGCCGGTGATGAACGTCGACGCCGGCAGCGTGCAGCACGCGCTGCGCCAGCTGGAAGCACTGGGCCTGGCTCGCCAGCACTTCTCCTCGCGCGCCGACCGCTACGAGCACCGCCTGCAGGCCGCGCTGGACCTGACCCGGCAGCAGACCGTGCTGCTGGCGCTGCTGTTGCTGCGCGGCCCACAGACCCTGGGCGAGCTGGTGTCGCGCAGCGAGCGTCTGTACCGGTTCGCGGATATCGACGAAGCCCGCCACGCCGTCGAGCGCCTGCAGCAGCGCGCGCTGCTGGTGGTGCTGCCGCGCGCCAGCGGCCAACGCGAAGACCGCTACATGCACCTGCTGTGCGGTGAAGTGGATGGCGCGGCGCTGGCGGCCAAGTACGCCAGCAGTGGCGGGGGCAGCAGCGATGCGGCCGATCCGGGCCTGGCCGAGCGCGTGGCCCAGCTGGAAGCGGCCGTGGCCGAGCTGCAGGCGCAGCTGGC
>NZ_JAOCGL010000096.1:0-16024 GCF_029842485.1 Stenotrophomonas sp. GD03777 | reverse complement strand
GCGCCTGGTGCAGGCGTTGCCGATCAACGCGCAGGGCAAGGTGACCCAGGCGGCATTGGCGGCGCTGTTCCAGCCACTGATGCCGGTGCCGGTCTGGGACCGCCGCGACGCCGCCAGCGCCACGCTGCGCATGACCCTCGACCCGGCGCTGCGGCCGTTCCAGGGCCACTTCCCGCAGGCGGCGATCCTGCCCGGTGTTGCGCAGTTGGACTGGGCGATGCGTTTCGGCCGCCAGGCATTTGCGATGCCGCGCGCGTTCCTGCGCATGGACGCGGTGAAGTTCCAGCACGTGGCCCGCCCCGGCGATGAGTTGACCCTGCAGCTGGACTGGGATGCCGCACGCAACGTGTTGGCCTTCCGCTATACCTCCAGCCACGGTGTGCATGCCAGCGGCAAGGTGGTCTTCGCCGATGCGGACTGACCCGGCCGTTGCCGGTGCCGCGTTCGCGCCACTGGTGGTGATTCCCGTCTACGACCACGAGCACGCCATCGTGGCGGTGGTCGACGGTGTGCAGGCCGCTGGCCTGCCTTGCCTGTTGGTCGACGATGGTTCGCATGAGGCGTGCGCGGCGGTGCTGCGCACGCTGGCACAGCGCCAGGGCGTTGACCTGCTGCGCCTGGACGCCAACCAGGGCAAGGGTGGGGCGATGCTGGCCGGTTTTGCTGAAGCCGGCGCGCGTGGCTACAGCCACGTGCTGCAGATCGACGCAGACGGCCAGCACGATACCGCTGACCTGCCACGCTTCATCGAGGCCGCGCGTGTGCATCCCGACGCGGTGATCTGCGGCATTCCGGCCTACGACGCCAGTGTTCCCAAGGCACGCCTGTATGGCCGCTACGCCACCCACGTCTGGGTCTGGATCAACACGCTGTCGCTGCACCTGCGCGACACCATGTGCGGCTTCCGGGTGTATCCACTGCCACCGGTGCTGCGCCTGATCGGTGAAGAGACCATCGGCCGGCGCATGGATTTCGATACTGAAGTGATGGTGCGCCTGTACTGGCGCCAGCTGCCGGTCGAGCACCTGGCCACGCGCGTGACCTATCCCGCCGATGGCGTGTCGCACTTCGATGTGTGGCGCGACAACGTGCGCATCAGCCGCATGCACACCCGCCTGTTCTTCGGCATGCTCTGGCGCGCACCGCGGCTGCTGTGGCGCCGCCTGCAGGGGCAGCGCTGAGATGGCGACCGCGCAGGATGCCCCGCACTGGGCCGATATCGGCGAATCGACGTCGGTGGCCGGCGTGCTGTTCCTGTGCTGGGTGCACCGCTGGTTCGGGCGCTGGCCATTCCGCCTGTGCGCGTGGCCGGTGGTGGCCTGCCATTGGCTGGGCAACCGTGTGGGGCGACAGGCCTCGATGCAGTACCTGCAGCGGCTGCAGGCATACAGCGGTGTGCTCGGCCGCGCGCCGACCCGGCGCGACAGCCTGTGCCACTTCTTCGCCTTCGCCGACACGATGCTGGACAAGATCCTCGGCCTGGGCGGGCGCTACCCGGCCAACCGTATTCACCTGCACCGCGACCTGGTGCTGCAGAAGATCGCGCGCCGCGAAGGCGGTCTGATCCTCACCGCGCACATCGGCTGCCTGGAACTGTGCCAGGTGCTGGCCGAACAGGTGCCGGGGTTCCGCATCACCGTGCTGGTGCATACGGCGCATGCGCAGCGCTTCAACCGCCTGCTGCAGCGGCTGGACCCGCTGGCGGCGGTGGAGCTGGTGCAGGTGACCGAAATGGGGCCGGCCACCGCGGTGATGCTGGCCGAGCGCGTGGCGGCCGGTGGCTTCGTCGCCATCGTCGGCGACCGCACGCCGGTGCAGGGCGGCCGCAGCGTCACCGCCGATTTCCTCGGCCATCGCGCGCCATTCCCGATCGGCGCCTATGTGCTGGCCGCGGCGCTGGGCTGCCCGGTCTACACCATGGCCTGCCTGCACCAGGGCGAGGGCTATCGCGTGGCATTTGAACAATTCGCCGAACGCATCGTGCTGCCGCGCGGCTCGCGCGACGCGGCACTTGCCGAACAGGCACAGCGCTTCGCGCGCTGGCTGGAACTCCAGGTCATCCAGTCCCCGTTGGACTGGTTCAATTTCTTCCCCTTCTGGGATCAGGCTCCGCATGACGACTGACGCCGTACCCGTGTGCCGCTTTGGCGATGCACCGTTGACCATCGAAGACGTGGTTGCCCTGGCCCAGCGCCAGTGCGAGGGCGCACTGAGCGACGCGCCGGCGTTCCGCGCACACATCCAGCGCGGTGCCGACTTCCTTGACCGCCTGCTGCGCGAGGATGGCGTGATCTACGGTGTGACCACCGGCTATGGCGATTCGTGCACGGTGAACATCCCGCCGGCACTGGTGGCTGAACTGCCGCACCACCTGTACACCTACCATGGCTGCGGCCTGGGCCGCTACCTGGACCCGGTCGAGACCCGTGCGGTGCTGGCCGCGCGCCTGGCATCGCTGGTGCGCGGCATGTCCGGTGTCAGCGTGCCGCTGCTGGAAGGCCTGGCCACGCTGCTGCAGCACGATGTGCTGCCGATGATCCCGGCCGAAGGCTCGGTCGGTGCCAGCGGCGACCTGACCCCGCTGTCGTACGTGGCTGCGGTACTGTGTGGCGAGCGCGAGGTGCTGCACGATGGCCGCGTGCAGCCGGCGGCCGAGGTGCTGGCGAAGATCGGCATGACCCCGCTGAAGCTGCGGCCGAAGGAAGGCCTGGCGATCATGAACGGCACAGCGGTGATGACCGGCCTGGCCTGCCTGGCCTGGCAGCGCGCCGACTACCTGGCGCGCATGGCCACGCGCCTGACCGCGTTCAACGTGCTGGCCAGCGACGGCAACGCGCACCACTTCGACGAAACCCTGTTCGCGGCCAAGCCGCATCCGGGCCAGGGCCGCATCGCCGCGCGTCTGCGCAGCGACCTGCACAGCGAGCGTCCGCCGCGCAATGAACAGCGCCTGCAGGACCGCTACTCGCTGCGCTGCGCGCCGCACGTGATCGGCGTGCTGGAGGACAGCCTGCCGTTCCTGCGCCAGCTGATCGAAACCGAACTGAACAGCGCCAACGACAATCCGCTGATCGATGCCGATGGCGAGCGCATCCTGCATGGCGGCCACTTCTACGGCGGCCACATCGCGCTGGCGATGGACACCCTGAAGAACACCGTAGCCAACGTGGCCGATCTGCTCGACCGCCAGTTGGCGCTGGTGGTCGATGCCCGCTACAACCATGGCCTGCCGGCCAACCTGTCGGCGGCCACGGGCCCGCGCGCGGCCATCAACCACGGCCTGAAGGCGCTGCAGATCAGCGTGTCGGCCTGGACGGCCGAAGCGCTGAAGCAGACCCTGCCGGCCAGCGTGTTTTCGCGCTCCACCGAGTGCCACAACCAGGACAAGGTCAGCATGGGCACCATCGCCGCGCGCGACTGCCTGCGCGTGATCGAGCTGACTGAACAGGTGGTGGCCGCGATGCTGATCGCCGCCCGCCAGGGCCTGGCGCTGCGCGAACGGGTTGGCCTGAACGCGCAGCTGCATGGCAGTCTGGCCGACATGTACGCCGACCTGGGGCAGCGCATCGCCCTGGTTGAAGAAGACCGCGCGCTGGATCGCGAACTGCGGGAACTGCTGGTGGAGATCCGCGCGCAACGTTGGGAGCTGTATGCCGGTGAATGAGGCCATCGAACGGGTCGGCGAGGTTGCGCTGACCCCCGCCTTCCATGACTGCGATCCGATGAACGTGGTCTGGCATGGCAACTACTTCAAGTACTTCGAGATCGCGCGCTGCGCGCTGCTCGGGCGCTATGACTACGACTACCCGCAGATGCTCGAATCGGGCTACCTGTGGCCGGTGGTCGATGCCCGGGTGAAGTACGTGCGCCCGCTGCTGTTCAACCAGGCCTTGCGCGTGATTGCGCGCATCGTGGAATGGGAGAACCGGCTGAAGATCGAGTACGAGATCCTTGATGCGGAAAGCGGCCAGGTACTGACCCGCGCGATGACCATCCAGGTCGCGGTGGACGCGGCCAGCAGGGAAATGCTGTACCAGTGCCCGCCGGTACTGTGGGAACGCCTGGGAGTGCCTGCGCCGTGAACATGCTTGTCCGTCTTTCCAGCGTGCTGCTGTGCGCGCTGATGTTCATTGCCGCACCGCAGGTGCAGGCCGCCGACCCCGCCATCGATGCGATCACCCAGGCGGTGGCGCGGCCGGACGTGCTGCGCGGCCAGTTCAGCCAGGAAAAGCAGGTCAGCGGCTTCAAGAACCCGCTGCGCTCGCAGGGCCAGTTCGTGGTCGCGCGCCAGCACGGCGTGATCTGGACCACGCTCAAGCCGTTCCCCTCCGAAGTGGTGGTCACCGCCGACCGTATCCTCAGCCGCCAGCGCGATGGCAGCACCCGTGTCGAGCTCGATGCACGGCAGCAGCCGGCGATGCGTTCGGTGAACGCGATCATGTTCGCGCTGATGAGTGGCGACGTGCAGGCGCTGTCCGGCCAGTTCAACGTGGCGGCCAGCCGTGAAGGGCAGGGCTGGCGGCTGCGGCTGACGCCGAAGTCGGCGATGCTGGCCAAGGCGTTCCAGTCGCTGACCCTGCAAGGTGACCGCTACGTGCGCCAGGTCGAGATCGTCGAGGCCAACAAGGACCGCACGCACATCCAGTTCAGTGCACTGAGCGAAGCGCCGGCCACGCTCACCGCCGACGAGGCACGCCGCTTTGAGTGAGGGGGCAGCATCGAACGGGCCGGACCGGTTGCGGCGCTGGTGGCACTGGCTGGGCATCGCCTGGCTGGTGCTCCTGCTGGTATTAGGTGCGCAGCAATGGCGCCTGTGGAGCCAGCAGTCGCGGATCGACACCGACATCCTCGCCCTGCTGCCGCAGGACGCGCATGACCGCCTGTTGAGTGACGTCACCCGGCGCATCGCCGACGGCAGCTCGCGCCAGGTGGTGGTGCTGCTGGGCAGCAAGGATGGCGCCGCCGCCAAGCGCGCACAGGCGGCGTTCGCTGCGGCGATGGCGGCGGATGCCGACAGCGCGTTGCTGGTGCCCAGTGGTTCGATCGAAGGCTGGTTCGACGAGGCGCGCGCGTTCTACGCGCCGTACCGCGACCGCCTGCTGACCCCGGCCCAGCGCGAGCAGCTGCAGGGCAGCGAGCCGGGCGCGTTGGCCGAGCAGGCGTTGGCTGCGCTGTACGGTCCGATGGGCGCACCGCGCCTGACCGATTGGCGGCAAGACCCGCTCTCGCTGTGGCCGCAATGGTGGCAGCAGCAGGCGCAGGGGTCGGGGTTGCGGCTGGGCGATGATGGCCTGCTCGAAGCCGAGGGCAAGCATTGGGCCGCGCTGCAGTTCGATACGCCGGGTTCGGCGTTCCAGCTTGACGGCGAGCGCCATCTCGATGGCCTGCTGGAACGTGCCGGGCAGGCCGCCAGGGCGGCGGCGCCCGAGCTGGAAATCCTGCATGCCGGCGTACCGCTGCATGCCGAAGCGGCCGCAGTGCAGGCCAACCAGGAGATCAACACGATCGGCTGGGGCTCGCTGGCCGCGGTGCTGCTGCTGGTGTGGCTGGCGTTCCGTTCGCTGCGGCCGATCCTGCTGGTCGCCGCCTCACTGCTGATCGGCTGCGGCGTGGCGCTGGCGGTGACCGTACTGGTGTTCGGCAAGGTGCACGTGCTCACCCTGGTGTTCGGCGCGTCGCTGGTGGGCGTGGCCGAGGACTACGGCATCCATTGGTTCGCTTCGCGCCAGGCCGAACCGGCCGATCGTCGCTGGAAGCTGCTGCGGCACCTGCTGCCCGGCCTGTGGCTGGCCCTGCTGACCAGCGCGCTGGCCTACCTGGCACTGGGCCTGGCCCCGTTCCCGGGCCTGCGCCAGATGGCATTGTTCTCGGTGGTCGGCCTGGCCGCCGCCTTCCTTACGGTGATTTTCTGGTTCCCGTGGCTGGATGGCGGTGAGATCCGCCAGACCCGTTTCTCGCAGTGGCTGGGCAACACGCTGGAGCGCTTCCCGCGGTTGCATGGCCGCCGGCCGGTGACGGTGTTCGTGGTGATCACGCTGGCGCTGTCTGCCATCGGCATTGCCCGCCTGAACAGCAACGACGACCTGCGCAGCCTGCAGTCCTCGCCGCCGGCGTTGATGGCCCAGCAGATCCGCCTGAGCCAGCTGCTGGGCATGCCCAGCCCGGCGCAGTTCTACCTGGTGCAGGGCAGTGACGCCGCACAGCTGCTGCAGCGCGAAGAAGCGCTGACCGAACGCCTGCGTGTACTGGCCAACGACAAGCGCATTGGTGGCTACCGTGCGATCAGCGACTGGCTGCCGTCGCCAGCGCGCCAGCAGGCCGATGCGGCGCTGACCGCCAAGGTGGAACCGGGCGTGCTGGACGCGGTGTCCGAGGCGGTCGGCGAACCGCTGCCGCGCCCGGATTTCGCCGCTACGCCGCTGACCGCGGAGGCGTTCCTGGCCTCGCCGGCCTCGCAGCCGTTCCGCCACCTGTGGGTGGGCGAGGTCGGCGGGCAGATGATCAGCGTGGTGATGGTCGATGACCTGTCGCGCGCTGATGCGCTGGCCACCCTGCGCGGGGCGGCCGAAGGCCTGCCGGGTGTGCGCTGGGTGGACCGCACCGCCGACTTCTCGCAGCTGCTGGGCCACTACCGCAAGCTGATGGGCGGGCTGCTGCTGGTCGGCATCGTGCTGGTGTTCGGCGCGCTGTGGCTGCGCTATCGCCGCCAGGCCTGGCGCGTGTTCGCGCCGACCCTGATTGCCGGTGCGCTGACCCTGGGCCTGCTGGGCCTGTTCGGCCAGCCACTGCAGCTGTTCAACGTGCTGGCACTGATGCTGTTGCTGGGCATGGGCATCGACTACGGCATTTTCCTGATCGAGCACCGCGGCGACGCCAGTGCCTGGCTGGCCGTGTGCGTGGGCGCGGCCAGCACCTGGCTGTCGTTCGGCCTGCTGGGCCTGTCGCAGACCCCAGCGTTGCGCGCGTTCGGCCTGACCCTGCTGTTCGGCATCGGCCTGGTCTGGCTGATCTCGCCGCTGTTCCGTCCGCCGCCGCACGATCTGCCGCCGGCCTGAACCTGTTTCCGACTTCCTTCTTTCCACTTGATCGAGCAACAAGGACGCACCGATGAACACTGCTGTGGATGCTGTCGAACGTACTGAAATCCTGATCATCGGCGCGGGCCCGGCCGGTTCGGTGGCTGCGGCGATGCTGCGCCAGCAGGGCCGCCAGGTGCTGATGCTGGAACGCCAGCAGTTCCCACGCTTCTCCATCGGCGAAAGCCTGCTGCCGCAGAGCATGGAGTACATCGAGGCGGCCGGCCTGCTGCAGGATGTGGTCGAGGCGGGCTTCCAGTACAAGAACGGTGCCGCCTTCGTGCACGGCGAAGCGCGCACTGCATTCGACTTCAGGAAGAAGTTCTCGCCGGGTTGGGGCACCACCTACCAGGTGCAGCGCGCCGACTTCGACAACGTGCTGGCACGCGGTGCCGAGCGCATGGGCACCACGCTGCGCTTCGGCGACGAAGTGCTTGCGGTCGAGCCGGGCGAGCAACCGGCGGTGACGGTGCGCCGCCCGGACGGCAGTGAATACCGCATCGAGGCCGATTTCATCCTCGATGCCTCCGGTTTCGCGCGGCTGCTGCCGCGGTTGCTGCAGCTGGAGTCGCCGTCCAACTTCCCGGTGCGCGGCGCGATCTTCTGCCACGTGCGCGACAACATTCCGGCCGAAGCGGACTTCGACCGCAACAAGATCCTGATCACCACCCACCCCGAGCACATCGACGTCTGGTACTGGACGATTCCGTTCTCCAACGGCTGCTGTTCGCTGGGCGTGGTCGCCGAGCCGTCGTTCTTCGAGCGCTACGAGGGTGACGACCTGCAGAAGCTGCAGGCCATCGTCGGCGAGGACCCCAACCTGACCGGGCTGCTGGCCAACGCCGAATGGGCGGTGCTGCCGGTGCGCCGCATCACCGGCTATTCGGCCAACGTCAGTTCGCTGTGGGGGCCCGGCTACGCGTTGCTGGGCAACGCCGGCGAGTTCCTCGATCCGGTGTTCTCCTCCGGCGTGACCATTGCCTTCAAGTCCGCGCAGCTCGCCAGTGAATGCCTCAAGCGCCGCTATGCCGGCCAGGCCGTGGACTGGGAGGCCGAGTTCTCGATCCCGCTGCGTGCCGGCGTGAAGACCTTCCGGCGCTTCGTCGAAAGCTGGTACGAGGGCGGTTTCCAGAAGATCATCTACCACCCGCAACAGCAGCCCGAAGTGCGCGACATGATCAGCTCCATCCTGGCCGGCTACGCCTGGGACACCAACAACCCTTACGTGGCCGACGACAGCGGCCGCCGCATGCGCGTGCTGGAGCAGCTGTGCGGCGCGTGATTGCCCGTACTGCGGTGCTGCTGCTGTGCCTGCTGCTGGCCGCCTGTGCCGGCCGCATGCCGAAACCGCAGGTGGAACTGCCGCCGCTGCGCCTGGCGCCGGCCAGCCTGCCGGCGCCGCTGGCGCTGCAGCAGCAGCTGCATTTCCGCTTCGGCACGCATGAGCGCGATCTCGACGCGCTGCTGGAAGCCGACGCCCAGCAGGTGCAGCTGGCCGTGCAGGCGATGGGCCAGACCGGCGTGCGCCTGCAATGGGACGGCCAGCAGCTGACCCAGCAGCGCGCGCCATGGCTGCCACCGCAGGTGCGCGCCGAGCGCGTGCTGGATGACCTGCAGTTCGCGCTGTGGCCGACCGCGGCCATTGCCGCCGTGCTGCCGGCGGGCTGGCAGGTCAGTGATGATGGCCATCAGCGCAGCCTGTCGCGTGAGGGCACCGTGTGGCTGCACCTGCAGCGGCTGGACGATGGCAGCGTGCAGCTGGACAACCGCGCCGAAGGCTATGCGCTGCGCATCGAATCGATCGACATGGCCGGGCCGGACCGATGAGCGCACCGATCTACCTGAACGACCTGGGTGTGGTCTGTGCACTCGGCGCTGACCGCGCCGCCGTGACGTCGGCACTGTTCGCCGACGCGCCGGGCGGGCTCAGCGACAACGAGAGCCTGTTGCCGGGGCGCACCCTGGCGCTGGGGGAAGTACGCACGCCGCTGCCGGCGCTGGATGACCTGCCGGTGGCCCTGCGCGGGCGCAACAATGCCCTGCTGGACGTGGCATTGGCTCAGATCGCGCCGGCAGTGGCCGCGGCGATCGCCCGCCATGGCGCCGAGCGCGTAGCGGTGGTGCTGGGCACCAGCACCTCGGGCATTGGTGAATCCGAGCAGGCATTGCGCAGCCATGCCGAACAGGGCCAGTGGCCGCAGGGCTTTGATTACGCCCAGCAGGAAATGGGCACCGCCGCGCAGTTCGTGCGCCAGCGCAGTGGCGCACAGGGGCCGGCATGGACCCTGTCCACTGCCTGCTCGTCCAGTGCCAAGGCGCTGATGTCGGCCGCACGCATGCTGCGCGCCGGCATCGTCGATGCGGTGATCGCCGGTGGCGCCGATTCGCTGTGCCGCTTCACCGTGGCCGGCTTCAGCGCGCTGGAATCGGTCTCGGCCCAACGTTGCAATCCGTTCTCGCAGCATCGTACTGGTATCAACATCGGCGAAGGCGCCGCGCTGTTCCTGCTCACCCGCGAACCCGGCCCGGTATGCCTGGCGGGGTGGGGCGAGTCGGCCGACGCCCACCATATGTCCGCCCCGGACCCGCAGGGCCTGGGCGCCATCGACGCCCTGCAGCAGGCGCTGCAGCGTGCTGGCTGGGCCGCCGGCGAAGTGGACTATGTGAACCTGCATGGGACCGCGACCGGCCACAACGATGCGATGGAAAGCCTGGCCGTGTCGCAGGTGCTGGGCAGCCACGTGCCGGCCAGTTCGACCAAGCCGTTGACCGGCCATACGCTGGGTGCCTCGGGTGCCATCGAGGCGGCGCTGTGCTGGATCGTGCTGGCCGAGAACCCGCAGCAGCTGCTGCCGCCGCACTGGTGGGACGGCGTGGCCGACCCGGCACTGCCGGTGCTGCCGCTGGTCGCACCGGGCACGCGCCTTGCGCAGCCGCCACGGCGGGTGCTGAGCAATTCGTTCGCCTTCGGCGGCAGCAATGCCGTGCTGGCACTGGAGCGTCGATGAACACGCTGTACGCGATCGAAGACGTGGTGCCGCACCGCCAGGACATGTGCCTGCTGGAGCGCATCACGCAGTGGGACCAGGACGCCATCGAGGCCGAACTGGTGGTGCCCGAGGCCGGCCTGTTCGTCGAGGATGACCAGGTGCCGGCATGGGTCGGCATCGAGTACATGGCGCAGGCCATCGCGGCCTGGGCCGGTTGCCGAGCGCGTGCGGCCGGCAGGCCACCGCAGCTGGGCTTCCTGCTCGGCAGCCGCCGCTACAGCAGCGCGCGCAGCAGCTTCCCCAGCGGTTCGCGGCTGCGCGTACAGGCGCGCTGCGAGCTGTTGGGTGACAATGGATTGGGGATGTTCGCCTGCCGCATCCTGGCAGGCGAGGAAGAATGGGCGACAGCCAACGTGTCGGTGTTCGAACCGGCCGACGCGATGGCCTATCTGGAGAGTGGACAGGCATGACAGGGAATCGAAGCGTGCTGGTGACCGGCGCCAGCCGGGGCATCGGCCGGGCCATCGCGCTGCGCATCGCGCGCGATGGCTTCGACGTGGTGGTGCATTGCCGCAGCCGCGTGGATGAAGCACAGGCGGTGGTCGCCGAGATCCAGGCACTGGGCCAGCAGGGCCGCGTGCTGGTGTTCGACGTGGCCGACCGCGCGTCTGCGCGGGCCGCTCTGGAGGCCGATGTCGAAGCGCACGGCGCTTACTACGGCGTGGTCTGCAATGCCGGCATCGCCCGCGATGGCGCCTTCCCGGCGCTGTCAGCGGACGATTGGGACCAGGTCATCCACACCAACCTGGATGGCTTCTACAACGTGCTGCATCCGCTGATCATGCCGATGGTGCGGCGGCGCAAGCCGGGCCGCATCGTCACCCTGTCGTCGGTCTCCGGACTGGCCGGCAACCGCGGGCAGGTCAACTACAGTGCCGCCAAGGCCGGCATCATCGGCGCCACCAAGGCCCTGGCGCTGGAACTGGCCAGCCGCCAGATCACCGTCAACTGCGTGGCCCCGGGCCTGATCGAGACCGAAATGCTCAACGACGAAGTGGTTGAACACGCGCTCAAGCTGATTCCCGCCGGCCGCGTTGGCCGCCCGGACGAAGTGGCGGCTACCGTGGCGTTCCTGCTGTCCGAACCGGCCGGCTACATCACCCGCCAGGTGATCTCGGTGAACGGAGGCATGCTCTGATGGCCGCCGATCGTCGCGTGGTGGTTACCGGCGCCGCTGCCATCAGTCCACTCGGCCACGACTGGCCGACCATCGAAGCGCACCTGCGCAGCTGCCGCAACGCGGTGCGTGCGATGCCCGAGTGGGATGTCTATGCCGGGCTGAACACCAAGCTGGCCGCGCCGGCGCAGGACTTCGAGCTGCCGCCGAACTACAACCGCAAGACCACCCGCTCGATGGGCAAGGTCGCGATCATGTCGGTGCGCGCCACCGAGGTGGCGCTGCGCGAGGCCGGCCTGAATGAGCATCCGGTGCTGCGCAGTGGCCGTACCGGCGTGGCCTATGGCTCCTCGTCCGGCAGCCACGAGGCCACCGGCGAATTCGGGCGCATGCTCAACGAATTCACCACCGATGGCATCAGCGCCACGACCTATCTGAAGATGATGAGCCACACCGCGCCGGTCAACATCGGCGTGTTCTTCGGCCTGTCCGGGCGCGTGTACACCACCTCCAGCGCCTGCACGTCAGGCAGCCAGGGTGTGGGCGCGGCCTATGAAGCCATCCGCAGCGGCAAGCAGACGGTGATGGTGGCCGGCGGTGCCGAGCAACTCGATGCCACCGCTGCAGCGGTGTTCGACACGCTGTTCGCCACCAGCGTGCGCAACGACGCGCCGCAGACCACGCCTCGCCCGTTCGATGCCGGCCGCGATGGCCTGGTGCTGGGCGAGGGCGCCTGCACGCTGATCCTGGAAGACCTGGAACACGCGCAGGCGCGCGGCGCCACCATCCTTGCCGAGGTGGTCGGCTACGGCACCAACAGCGATGGCCAGCACGTCACCCAGCCCAGCGCCGACACCATGGCCCAGGCCATGCGCCTGGCATTGGAGGACGCCGGCCTGGACGCGGCGCAGATCGACTACGTCAACGCCCATGGCACCGCCACCGACCACGGCGACATCGCCGAGACCCAGGCCACCGCACAGGTGTTCGGCAGCCGCGTGCCGATCAGCTCGCTGAAGAGCTACGTCGGCCACATGCTGGGTGCCTGTGGCGCGTTCGAGGCCTGGGTGAGCATCCAGATGATGCGTGCCGGCTGGTTCGCGCCCACCCTGAACCTGGCCGCGGTCGACCCGCGCTGTGGCCAGCTCGACTTCATCACCGGGCAGGGCCGCGAACTGCAGGCCGAGTACGTGATGAGCAACAACTTCGCCTTCGGTGGCATCAACACCTCGCTGGTGTTCCGCCGCTGGAGCGAGTGATCCACTGCGCCAACACACCGTTCCCGTTACCCCCGCACCCTCGACAAGGAGATGTTCCGATGCGCCGCACTCTCATGATCGCCACGGCTACCGCGCTGCTGGCCCTGACTTCCACCGCTTCCGCCCGCGACACGCGTGTCGAACAGTCCCTGCAGGAACTGGTCAATTCGCAGGCCGCCAAGGACGCCGGCATCGACGGCAGCGTGCGTTTCTATCTGGCCGGCCAGCCGGTCAGCGTGCAGCAGCGCCTGGGCGAAGACGTGACCAACAAGAAGACCAACGCCGCCAACAAGAGCGATGCCGAGGCCTGCCGCTGGGTTGCGCTGTCGGCACTGCGCGCGCTGCAGGACGGTGCCAAGTCGCGCGGCGCCAACGCCGTGGTCGACATCGTCAGCTATTACAAGAAGAACGAGTTCAAGAGCAGCACCAACTACGAGTGCTACGCCGGTGCCATCCTCGCGGGTGTCGCGCTGAAGGGCACTTACGCCAAGGTCAAGTAAGCGCCCGTGTGGCGGCGGCGCAGCCTGAACGTCGCCGCCACATTGCTGAACCCCGCAGGCGAAACACCGCCGATCGCGCCGCCATCGTCGGCTGACGGCTTTCCCCGGTGTCGGCTTTCCGACACAATCATGGCTCTTCCCGGGTTATCGTCCCGCGGACATGTACGCCTACGTCTATAAAAGCCAACTCAAGCCGGACACCTACGTCTACGTTCCCCGACGCGATGATTTCAGCGCGCTGCCCGCGCCGCTGCTCACCTCGCTGGGGACGCTCGCCTTCGTCCTGGAGGTGGTCCTGGATGCCCAGCGCCGCCTGGCGCAGGCTGACCCGGAAAAGGTCCGCAGCGAAATGAGCGAGCGCGGGTTCTACCTGCAGGTGCCGCCGTCGGTGGCCAGCCTGATGCCGCGCCACTATGACTGACGCCTCCCGTCCGCGCATTCTGTCAATTGCCTTCGCCGCGGGCGCGGTGCTGGCGCTGGGCGCCGCCGTGGGCGGCGTTCCGGGTGCGGTCCTTGCCGCACTGGCGCAGCCCGCGTTCGCGCTGGCGATATCGTGGTGGCGCCGCAGCCGCGCGCTGCGGCCGCTGAAGGTGGTCGCACGCCAGGACATGCCGGCGCTGCTGGCATTGTGGGCAGCCGCCCCGCTGTTGCTGGCGCTGCTGCTGGCCTGGCCGCTCGCGGCGCTGCGTGACAGCGGCAGCCTGGCGGCAGTGCTTGGCCTGAGCGTACTGGTCAGTGCCGGCCTGCTGGCGGCCTGGCGCACCTGGCCATTGTGGAACGATGTCGAACGCCTGGATGGCAGCCTGGCCCAGCACTGGCAGGCGCTGGCGGGGCGCGACCTGACTGCTTGGCGTGGCCTCGGCGTGGCCGCGCTGGTCATTGCGCTGGCCGCGCTGGTGGTGCTGCCGGCCTGGCCGGGCCTGTTGCCGGAAAGCGCGCGCTGGCCCGCCGCGCTGGCGGTCGTACTGCTGTCGCCGGTGCTGCACCTGCTGCTGCAGCGGGTCGCGCCTGCGCCGCTGGTGTCGTTGCGCTCCAGCCCGTTGGTGGCGTCCAGCGCTGAACCCGAACCGATGTTCGCAGCGGCGGCCGACGCCCTGCCGCTGGAGGCGATGGCGCCGCAGGAACTGACACCGGCGCTGTATGAAGCCGCCCGCCAGGGCCGCATCGACCGGGGCCTGCAGCTGCTGCAGGCCGGTGCCGATCCGTATGCGCTGCCGGACCCGAACTGGCGTGACCAGCGCAGCCTGGCGGTGCTGGCCGCGGTGCTGCCGGACCTGCGCCTGCTGCGCGAACTGATTGCCCGCGGCGTCGATGTGAATGCGCCGCACCGGGGCATGACCCCGCTGCTGGCGGCGACCCGCGACAGCTGGCATGGCCGCCCCGAAGCGGTGATGACCCTGCTCGCCAACGGCGCCGACTCGCGTGCCACCGACAGTGATGGCAACACCCCGTTGCACCATGCCGCACGCAGTTCCGACCCGGGGGTGGCCGCGCTGCTGCGCGATGCCGCTGCCGAAGTCGATGCGCTGAACCGTGATGGCTGGTCGCCGCTGGCGGTGGCCTGCCAGGTGGGCAACTGGCGTCTGGCCCGCTTCCTGCTCGAACGCGGTGCACGCTGCGAACCGGCCGATGGCACCCCGGTGCTGCTGGCCGCCGCCGCCACCGAGGATGACGATCCGGCGGGCGTGCAGCTGCTGCTCAAGCACAAGGCACGGGCCGACGCCCGCGATCGCCAGCGCCGCAGTGCGTTGCATGAGGCGGCCCTGGCCGGCCATGTCGAGATCATCGGCGTGCTGCTCGGCGCGGGCGCCAATCTGGAGGCGCGCGATGCACTGGGGCGTACGCCGTGGCTGGAAGCGGCCCGTGCCGGTCGCGCCGCCGTGATCGAGCACCTGCTGCCGCACAAGCCGGACCTGGTCGCGGTGGACGGCGAAGGCCGCAATGCGGTGCAGCTGGCGGCGATGGCCGAGGATGTCTCGCCGCTGCTGATCAAGCGCCTGGTCGAACTGGGCATCGCGGCCGATGCCACCGATCCGGTCGGCCGCCGTGCGGTGGACTACGCCGCCGAGGCCGGCCGCTGGGCGATCGTAGCCCTGCTGGACCCGTCCTATCCGTTGCCGGCCGCGGTCAGTGATGGCCTGGCCGATCGTGGCGAAGCAGCCAGTGCCAGCGGCCTGCTGCCGGACCGTCCGCCGCTGACCCTGCTGCGCGAGGCCCTGGGCTTCGGCAACACCGACGGCATGGCGGCGCTGGCCAGGCTGTGCCAACCGGAGGAACTGGGCGGGCTGCTGCTCGATCCGGAGTTGGCGCTGGAACCGCGTGCGGTGGACTGGCTGCTGGGCCACGGCGCCGATCCCTATGTGCGTGATGCCTGCTCCGACACGCCGATGTTCGCGCTGTTGTCGCGCGGCATCGATGCGGTGCCGGCGTTGCAGGTGATGCTGCAGCGCGGCCTGTCGCCGGCCGGCCGCGGTGGCCTGGCGCGCTTCCTTGCTGCCTGCGCACAGCACGACCAGGCCGCGCGTGGCCTGGAACAGCTGGCACTGGAACTGCTTGAGCGTGGCGCCGATCCGTTCGCCGCCTCGCCGGCGGGCGATCCGCCGCTGTCGCTGGCGGTGCGCCTGGGGTGGCTGCGGCTGCAGCAGGCCCTGCTCAAGGCCGGCGTTGATCGCGAAGCACGCGACAGCCACGGCATGACCGCACTGCACCTGGCCACCGCATTGGCCCGCGAAGGCGCGCTTAAGCTGCTGGTGCAGCATGGTGCCTCGCCGGAAGCACGTGCCGCCGACGGCCAGACACCGCTGGGCGTGGCGCTGTCGATCGGTCGCCGCGATCTGGCCGACTGGCTCGATTGGCGGGTGTGGCCGTTGCCGCGCCGCACCCTGCGCGAGGCCGATCTGCCGGCCGCCGCAATGGCCGGTGACGTCGATGCAGTGCGCCGCCTGATCGATCTGGGCTTCGCCGTCGACGCCGTCGACGCACAGGGCTGCACCGCGCTGCTGCGTGCTGCCGGTGGCGGCCA
>NZ_JAOCGL010000095.1:0-16049 GCF_029842485.1 Stenotrophomonas sp. GD03777 | reverse complement strand
CACTTCCAGGCCGTACCCGGCCAGGCCGATCTGGCGGCGCGGGGTGCCCAGCACGCGCAGCTTGCCCAGGCCCAGGTCGGACAGGATCTGTGCGCCGGCACCGTTGCGGCGCCACTGGCCCACGTCCTTGTCCTTGCCCGGCACCACCGGCGCCGGCTGCTGGCGCAGGCGGGCCA
The DNA here is from genome assembly GCF_029842485.1 of Stenotrophomonas sp. GD03777. Lineage (NCBI taxonomy): Bacteria > Pseudomonadati > Pseudomonadota > Gammaproteobacteria > Lysobacterales > Lysobacteraceae > Stenotrophomonas > Stenotrophomonas sp. GD03777. The sequence goes on along the minus strand of NZ_JAOCGL010000095.1, from coordinate 15,873 downwards.
GCAGGGCTTCGCCATCGCGCGGGGCCGACAGCACCACCATCACGCCTGCGCCCTCGGCATCGATTGCACGCAGGGCGTCGGTGGCCGCCACGCCGAAGTCGTCACGGCGCCAGTGCAGCAGGTCGGCCAGCGGGTTTTCCACCTGCACGCGCACCAGGGTCGGTGTTTCCGCATCCGGCGTGCCGCGCACCAGGGCGAAATGCAGGTCGTGGGCGATGCGGTCGCGGTAGGTCACCAGCTTGAACGGGCCGAATTCGGTGTCGATGTCGCGCTCGTCCACACGTTCAACAGTCTTTTCGGTGGCCAGGCGGTAGGCGATCAGGTCGGCGATGGAGCCCATCTTCAGGCCGTGCTCGCGGGCGAACACTTCCAGTTCCGGGCGGCGCGCCATGCTGCCATCCGGGTTCAGGATCTCCACCAGCACGCCGGCCGGTTCCAGCCCGGCCAGCATGGCCAGGTCGACGCCGGCTTCGGTATGGCCGGCGCGGGTCAGCACGCCGCCCGGCTGGGCGATCAGCGGGAAGATGTGGCCCGGCTGGTGCAGGTCCGACGGCTTGGCGTTGGGCTTGACCGCGGTGCGGATGGTGTGGGCGCGGTCGTGAGCCGAGATGCCGGTGGTAACGCCCTCGGCGGCCTCGATGCTGACCGTGAAGTTGGTCTGGAACTGCGCGGTATTGGCCTGCACCATCGGCGCCAGGCCGAGGTCGGCGGCGCGGGTGCGGGTCAGCGGCAGGCACACCAGGCCACGGCCATGGGTGACCATGAAGTTGATGTCCGACGGCTTGACCAGCTCGGCGGCCATGATCAGGTCGCCTTCGTTCTCTCGGTCTTCGTCATCGACGATGACCACCATGCGGCCCAGGCGGATGTCTTCCAGGATTTCCGGAATCGGGGCGAAATTCATGCGGCATCTCCGTGTGGGTGCTGACCGTTGGTCGGCACACTGATCAACCGCTCCACATAGCGGGCGACCAGATCGATTTCCAGATTGACCGCACTGCCCACGCCGGTGGCAGAGAAGGCGGTGTTGGCCACGGTGTGCGGAATGAGGGCGACTTCAAAGCCTTCATCGTCCACTTCGTTGACGGTGAGGCTGACGCCGTCCACGCAGATCGAACCCTTCCTGGCGATGTAGCGGCGCAGCGAGGCCGGCGCGGCGAAGCGCCAGCGCTGGGCACGTGCATCTTCCTGGATGGACAGCACCTGGCCGAGGCCGTCGACGTGGCCGCTGACCAGATGGCCGCCGAGGCGGTCGGTCGGGCGCATGGCCCGTTCCAGGTTGATGACCGCACCCTCGCCCAGCTGGCCCAGCGTGGTCAGGCCCAGAGTCTCGGTGGAGGCGTCGGCTTGGAAGCTGCGGGCATCGAACGCGATGACGGTGAGGCAGACGCCGTTGATGGCAATGCTCTCGCCCATCTGCACGTTGTCGAACGGCAGATTCCCGACATTGAAGGTGAAGCGGACATCGCCGCCGATGGATTCGCGTGCGGCCAGACGGCCGACGCCTTCGATGATTCCAGTAAACAAGTAACGTTCTCCGCGAAAAGTGAGCGAAAAACGCCGCAAGGCAAACAGGTGCACGCAGGGCAAGAGCCCTGTGGCACCGTCTTCTTTCATCCGGACTATGACCGTCGGCTCCGGCATTGGACCGGATCTGCTGACCCCCGGCCGTGAGCCGGGGCGCTCGCGGGCTCGTGCTTGCGCACCTACCGCCGGTGGGGAATTGCACCCCGCCCTGAAGACGTTTGTGTACCGGCGAACCGGCCCGCGCAGTGTACCAGCCCGTGCTGAACGGGGTCGGATCCCTTTCCGCAGGAAAGGGCTCTGACCCCATGGACCGGTGGCGCAGCAGCACTGGGGTCAGGGCCGTTTCCCGATGGCAAACGGATCCGACCCCCAACCCCGGTCCGCCCCAGCCTGTGACGGCCGTCTCTCGCATTTTGTAAAACTTTCATTAAAATCCGCAGCGGACGACATGAGGTCGCCACGGGCAGCCGCGAGGGCAGGCCCGCCAATGGACTGAAACTCACAGGAATTCCCATGCGCAAGATCCTGATCGTGGCCGCCCTGCTGGCCGCCGCCCCGTTCTCGGCTTCGGCCGAGGCCCTGAGCTACACCTACGTTGAAGGCGGCTGGACCCAGGTCCAGGTTGACGACAACCTGCTGGACGACCCGAAGGTCGACGGTGGCTACCTGCGCGGTTCGGTCGCGCTGGCCGAGCAGGTCTACGTGTTCGGTGGCTGGTCGCGCACCAGCAAGACCCGCCACTACGGCGAAGATTCGCTGAAGCTGGAACTGAACCAGCCGGAGCTGGGTATCGGCTACCACATGCCGTGGACCGACCGCCTGGACTTCACCGCCGATGCCGCCTGGGTGCGCCAGAACGCCGAATCGACCCTGCGTTATGACGGTGTGCGTTACCACGGCAAGGACCACACCAACCTGGGCCGCGTCACCATGGGCATCCGCGGCAAGCCGTCGCGCATGACCGAAGCCTGGGCCAAGGCCGGCTACATGGATGGCGGCAACAACTACAAGGGCACCTGGGTCGGCACTGTTGGCGGCCAGATCAACTTCACCAAGACCTGGGGTCTGGTGGGCGAGATCTCCGGCTACCGCGACGTCACCCAGTACTCGGCCGGCGTCCGCGCCAGCTTCTGATCCAACGGTCGCTCCTCGTCGTGCGATCGAACGGGCCCCGCAAGGGGCCCGTTTTTTTTTGCCCCGCGCGTCGGCACGTGATCACAGGGCGCCGTCGGGCCTGCGCAAAGATGCGCTAGGCTTGCGCGCCTCTGGAACAGGAAACACCGTCATGAAGACCCCCTTGCGTACCCTGCTGGCCAGCGCCCTGCTGGCTGCCCCGCTGCTGGCCAGCGCCGCCCCGGCCACACTGACGCCCGAACAGGCCTTCGATCTGTATGCCCGCGTCCTGCTGGAAGACGACGCCGCCGCGACCCGCACCCTCAACGATGCGCTGAAGCCCGCCTTCGACGGCCAGGACGCGGTAACCCCGAACCCGGGCGCATTGGCCAAGGCGCTGGCCGAACCGTGGCAGGTCGTGCTTGCCAGCACCGGCGCCAAGGCCGACGCGGCCACCAGCGAAGCGCTGTATGCCAAGGCCCTGCGTGATTCGAAGTGCCGCGCCAGCAAGAGCGTGATTGAAGACAACGAATACGTGGACGACCAGAAGCTGGCGCGCATCACCTTCAGCTGCCAGGTGCCCGACCTGGGCAAGGTACGTCCGCTGTTCGCCGCCAGCCTTGCCGCCGACGCCAGCCCGGCCTCGCGCAAGCAGTTCACCGACGCCTACACCCAGGCGCTGCAGAGCGGCGCGCGCGTGCCGGTCAGCGGCACCTTCACCCTGTACCCGGCCAAGGACAACGGCTACTGGTACAGCGGCAACTTCGATGATCTGGTGGGCACCGTGACCGGGGCGCTGGCACCGTTCGAGGAATGGATGCAGGACGTGCAGGCGGCCAGCGCACCGAAGGTGACCGGCGTACCCGGCTGCGACCTGCTGCTGCAGCAGCACCGCAGCTGCGTGGCGAAGATCGCACCCGACCAGATCAGCGGCGTGGATGCGATGGCCGAGGAACTGAAGGCCAAGGCACAGGTGAAGTCGGCCGATGAGATGACGCAGGAGTGCAAGGCGCTGCGCCCGATCGCCGAGATGATGTGGACGGACGAGTGCACATGAGCACGATGTAGCGCCGTTGCCTGCAGCAGGATCAATGGCACTTTCAGAACCGTTGCATGGTCTTGCGCACACTGCGTGATCAATGCTGTTGTCCTCTTCCACGAGGGCAACAGCATGAAAAACCGCACAACCTCGACCACGGCCCTGCTTGTCGCGCTGATGGCGTGCTGGCACGCCGAAGCGTCCAGACCCAGGACATTCTTCGTGCAACCTTCGGTTGCGTTCGAGTCGACCCAGCTGCGCGACCGCGACATCGACGCGCAACTGAGCGAGAACGACGATTGCCGCGCGTTCCTGCAGTACCACGATCAGTGCGCACCGTCGGTACTGCCGGACGAGTACGACCAGGGCATCAGCCGGCGCAGGCTGCGGTGGAAGTCAACGCAACTGACGGGAGAAGCACTCGGTGCCTACTGCCGTGACCTGCATCTGCTGTGGAAGCAGCAATGGAAAGAGCAGTGCCCTGCCCACGAGGACGAGGGCACCTGACAGCGCCGGAACGGGGCCAGTGCCCCGCCATTGCCTCACGGGCGCAACAGCAGCCGGATGTCCTCGCCGACCTGGCGCTGGTCAACCACGCGCAGACGGCGCTGCTGGCCCATTGCCTCGATGCCCAGGCCCGCCAGCAACGGACGACCGTTGTCGCCCAGCAGCGTGGGCGCCTGGTACAGCAGCAGTTCGTCCACCCAGCCAGCGCGCAGCAGCGCACCGGCCAGTGTCGCGCCGGCTTCGGTATGCACCTCGTTGATGCCACGCTCGGCCAGCAGCGCCAGCACCGCACCCAGATCCAACCGCCCCTCTGCGCTGGGCACGCTGGCAAATTCGGCGTCGGCCGCATCCGGTGCGCTCACCGCCGCATCGTGCAGGTACAGCGTCGGCGCACCGCCCTCGCGCACACGGCTGCATTCGAGCGAACGCAGGCGCGAATCGAGCACCACGCGCAGTGGCGGCATCACTTCGGCACCGGCCAGGCGCACGGTCAACATCGGGTCGTCGGCCAGCACGGTATCGGCGCCAGTCAGGATCGCACCGGCGCGAGCGCGCCAGTGCTGCACGTCCTCGCGCGCAGCCGGCCCGGTGATCCACTTGGAGCTGCCGTCGGCCATCGCGGTGCGGCCATCGAGGCTGGCGGCCAGCTTCACCCGCAGCCACGGGCGGTTGCGCTCCACGCGTGACAGGAAGCCCTTGTTGAGCTCGCGCGCCGGCGCCGCCATCAGTCCTTCGGCAACCTCGATACCTGCATTGCGCAGCAGATCGAAGCCACCGCCATCAACCTTCGGGAAGGGATCGCGCATCGCCGCCACCACGCGCGTCACGCCCGCTTCGATCAGCGCCAGTGCGCACGGCGGCGTGCGCCCGTAATGGGCGCAGGGCTCCAGGGTGACATAAGCGGTGGCACCGCGGGCCTCGCTGCCGGCTTCGCGCAGTGCGAATACTTCAGCGTGCGGCCCCCCTGCGCGCTGGTGCCAGCCCTGCCCGACCACGCGTTCGCCGTGGGCGATCACGCAGCCGACCATCGGGTTGGGCCGGGTGGTATAGGCAGCGCGCTCGGCCAGACGCAGCGCGTTGGCCATGTGCAGGTGGTCGAGGACGGAGAACGATGGTGTCATGCGACCATGGTAACGCCGCCGGTGTGGATGCACGCGATCGGTAGATCCACGCCATGCGTGGATGGATACCTCCGTGCCAACCAAGGTTGGCACCCACCAGATCATGGGCGCCTCCGTGCCACCACAGCGGTGTCGGTCAGCCCTTCTTCTTCTTGGTCAGGGCGATCACATCGCCCAGCAGCTGCAGCTGTTCGGTGCTGGACGGCAGGTCGCGCTCGAGCTTCTCGATCTCCTCGCGGAAATCGGCCACGTCCTCGAAGCTGCGGTACACCGAAGCGAAGCGCACGTAGCCCACGTGGTCGAGCTTGCGCAGTTCGTTCATGACGAACTCGCCAACCTTGATCGAGGGCACTTCGCGCTCGCCGCTGATGCGCAGCTGGTGCACCACCGCACGTACCGCCGCTTCGATCTTGTCTTCGGGCACCGCGCGCTTCTGCAGCGCGCGGTCGAACCCCGCGCGGACCTTGCGCTGGTCGAACGCTTCGCGGGTGCCATCGCTCTTGACGATGGCCGGCAGCTTCAGCTCGACCGTTTCCAGAGTGCTGAAGCGCTCGCCGCAGGCTTCGCATTCCCGCCGACGGCGAATCGTCGCGCCGTCTTCAGAGACGCGCGAGTCGATGACCCGGGTATCGGCATGTTGGCAGAAGGGGCAATGCATGGAACGCCTGGCTCAGGGAGCAATTGCCACGATCATGGCAGCGTCGCAAAGGTACCTGAGAAAGGGCGCCGCAGCAAATGCTGCCTGCGCGGAAGCGCCTGCATTCTGGCCACCCGAGGTGTGCGGCGAGTTCGTGATGTCCGGCTCAACCCGGTGCGGGCGGCGGCGATGCCACGCGTGACCAGCGCAGCCACGCCAGGTGCCCGGCCATCACCAACAGCGGTGGGCCAAAGCCGAGGAAGGCCAATGTCGAGATCTCCCCGTGCTTGAAGGTGAAGTACAACGCGGCGGCGATCACGCCCAACGCAGCCAGCACGCCCAGCGCCAGGCCGGCCCAGGCGGCAACCGGTGATTGGCGCAGGCCGGCAACACCGCGCCACAGGAACAGCCCGCTCAGCCACAACCACGACAGCAGGCCGATGATTCCCGCCGACGACCACAGCAGCAACAGCGTGTGCTCGTCGCCCGTCAGGTACTTGCCGTCCCATACGACCATCAGCCCCAGCACGGCACCCGTACCGCCTGCTGCCACTGTGGGCAGGCCCACCAGCAGGCCGGCAATGGCCATCCCGCGCTTGTGCAGGGGCTCATCCATGCGTTCGATGTCCTTCCATGGGCCACGTCATGCGCGGCGCTTGATCCACACCAGCACCGCCGCCGGCACCAGCATCGATGGGCCCAACAGCAACAGGGCGATGCCTTCGGCGTGGACCGTGATGCTCCACCACAGCGCCAGCCCCAGCGGGGGCACAGCGGCAAGACCGCCGGCCAGCAGCATCCACCACCAGAGGCGATGCACCTGCAGCCCGGCACGCCCCTGCAGCAGATACCCGGCGCTGAGCCACAACCAGGCCAGGCAGCCGGCAATGCCGGCCAGGCCCCACAGCGGCATCACCGTCACCGCGGCCAGCGTGCCATGGCCGAACTGGCCCAGCCCCGTCAGCAGCAGCATCGTCGCCGCGACACCGCCCACTGCCAGGCTGGGCAGGCCAAATGCCACCGCCAGGACGGCATACAGGTACTTGAGGCGGCGCTCATCCATGCGCGGGATTCCTGGTGACGGGGTCAGAGCCCTTCCCTGCGGGAAGGGATCCGACCCCGGCGGCGATCAGCCGTAGACCGGGTACTTGCGGCACTGCGCGCTGACGGCATCACGCACGCGGGCGATGACGGCATCATCGTTCGGCGCGTCCAGCACGTCGGCGATCCAGTTGGCCAGGTCCACGCAGTCCTGCTCGACGTAGCCACGGGTGGTCACGGCCGGGGTGCCCAGGCGCAGGCCCGAGGTCACGAACGGAGAACGCGGATCGTTCGGCACCGAGTTCTTGTTGACAGTGATGTGAGCCTTGCCCAGCGCAGCTTCCGCATCCTTGCCGGACACGTCCTTGCCGATCATGTCGACCAGCATCAGGTGGTTCTGGGTGCCACCGGAAACGATCTTGTAGCCGCGCGAGATCAGCGTGTTGGCCATCGCCTGGGCGTTCTTCACCACCTGCTGCTGGTAGGCCTTGAAGCCCGGTTCCAGCGCTTCCTTGAAGGCCACGGCCTTGCCGGCGATGACGTGCATCAGCGGACCGCCCTGGATGCCCGGGAACACGATCGACTGCAGCTTCTTGACCAGGTCTTCGTCGGCGCCCTTGGCGATGATGATGCCGCCACGCGGGCCGCGCAGGGTCTTGTGGGTGGTGGAGGTAACGACGTGGGCATGCTCCAGCGGGCTCGGGTAGACGCCAGCGGCGACCAGGCCGGCCACGTGGGCCATGTCCACGAACAGGTAGGCACCGACCTTGTCGGCGATGGCGCGGAAGCGCGCCCAGTCGATCACCTGCGAGTACGCCGAGAAGCCGGCGACGACCATCTTCGGCTTGTGCTCCAGGGCCAGGCGCTCGACTTCGTCGTAATCGATCAGGCCCTGGTCGTTGACGCCGTACTGCACGGCGTTGAACAGCTTGCCCGAGGCATTGACCTTGGCACCGTGGGTGAGGTGGCCGCCGTGGGCCAGGCTCATGCCGAGGATGGTGTCACCCGGCTGCAGCAGGGCGAAGTACACGGCCTGGTTGGCCTGCGAGCCGCTGTGCGGCTGCACGTTGGCGTAGTCCGCGCCGAACAGCTGCTTGAGGCGGTCGATCGCCAGCTGCTCGGCGATGTCCACGTATTCGCAGCCACCGTAGTAGCGCTTGCCCGGGTAGCCTTCGGCGTACTTGTTGGTCAGCTGGCTGCCCTGGGCTTCCATCACCGCCGGGCTGGTGTAGTTCTCGCTGGCGATCAGCTCGACGTGGTCTTCCTGGCGCTGGGTCTCAGCGGCAATGGCCTTGGCCAGTTCGGGATCGTAGGTTTCGATGCGGACGTCACGCGGGAACATCGGGTACTCCAGCAGGCAGGGAAAGGGGTACGGCTCAGCCCCTGATTGTAGCCCCGCACCGGCCTGCCGGGGCCGAAAAGGCCGGGGCCGGCACTCCCGAAGGAATCCGGCCCCGTATGGTTTCCAGGGATGTTGTGGGATCAGGGCCCTTTCCGTTGGAAAGGGATCCGACCCCGGCCGCGATCCTCAGCGACTGTTGATGATGTAGTCGGCGATGATGCCGGTCGCCACCGCCACCAGCAGCATGTTGCCGCGGTCGTCGCGGATCCAGTGGTGCCCATACGGCGGGCGGCGCAGGTGGTAGCGCGGGTAGTCGTTCACCACATAGATCGGGCCGCGGTAGTAATCGCGGTAGCGGTGGCCGACCTTCCAGCCGTAGCCCGGGCCGTAGACCACGCGCGGCGGCGGCGGGGCCGGGCGGTAGTAGCGGTCGTGATCGCGGTGCCAGTCGCGGCGGTCGCGCTCCCAGTCGCGGCGTGCCTCGCGGCGGTCGCGTTCCCAGTCACGGCGGTCCTGTCGCCATTCGCGGCGGTCCTCGCGCCACTCGCGGCGGTCATGGCCGCGACGGTGGTCGTTGTCGGCAAAGGCCGGGGCCACCGCGCCGAACGCCAGCACAGAGGCCACGGCGCCGGCCATTACTCGATTGATGCGCATGTCAGACCTCTGCTTGGGTGGTGGTGAGCCCATATTGCGCAACCGATCTGAACCGTTTCCGGCTGGAAACGCTTCCCGCTGCAGGACTGTGACGCAGTATTCAGCCCACGGCCAGCCCGACGGCGCCTGCCCGGCGCGGCCCGGAACCGGTTCCGGCTATAATTGGCGGTATTCCTTTCCAGTCTGTGCCCGCTGCCACAACGGGATGTTCCCGTGATGGGCCGGGCGCAGGGCCGCGCCTACGGAGACCTCATGTCCTCGCAATACATCTACACCATGAACCGCGTGTCCAAGGTGGTCCCGCCCAAGCGGCAGATCATCAAGGACATCTCGCTGTCCTTCTTCCCGGGTGCCAAGATCGGCCTGCTGGGCCTGAACGGCGCCGGCAAGTCCACCGTGCTGAAGATCATGGCCGGCGTGGACACCGATTTCGAGGGCGAGGCCCGCCCGCAGCCGGGCATCAAGGTCGGCTACCTGGCCCAGGAACCGGAACTGGACCCGAACAAGACCGTGCGCGAGTCGGTCGAGGAAGGCGTGGGCGAAGTGCTGCAGGCGCAGGCTGCGCTGGAAGCGGTGTATGCCGCCTACGCCGAGGAAGGTGCCGACTTCGACGCGCTGGCCAAGGAGCAGGAGCGCCTGGAGGCGATCCTGGCCGCCGGTGATGCGCACACCCTGGAAAACCAGCTGGACGTGGCTGCCGATGCGCTGCGCCTGCCGCCGTGGGATGCCAAGATCGCCAACCTGTCCGGCGGTGAAAAGCGCCGCGTGGCACTGTGCCGCCTGCTGCTGCAGAAGCCGGACATGCTGCTGCTGGACGAACCGACCAACCACCTCGACGCCGAGTCGGTGGAATGGCTGGAACAGTTCCTGGCGCGCTACACCGGCACCGTGGTGGCGGTCACCCATGATCGCTACTTCCTGGACAACGCCGCCGAGTGGATCCTGGAACTGGACCGCGGCCGCGGCATTCCGTGGAAGGGCAACTACACTGAATGGCTGGTGCAGAAGGATGAGCGCCTGAAGCAGGAAGAGAACCAGGAAAAGGCCCGCCAGAAGGCGATCCAGAAGGAACTGGAGTGGTCGCGCCAGAACGCCAAGGGCGGCCGTTCCAAGGGCAAGGCCCGTCTGGCCCGCCTGGAAGAGCTGCAGTCGCAGGATTACCAGAAGCGCAACGAGACCAACGAAATCTTCATCCCGCCGGGCGAGCGCCTGGGCAACATGGTGATGGAGTTCAAGAACGTCTCCAAGAAGTTCGGCGACCGCCTGCTGATCGACAACCTGTCGATGCTGATTCCGCCGGGCGCGATCGTCGGCATCATCGGCCCGAACGGCGCCGGCAAGTCGACCCTGTTCAAGATGATCACCGGCCAGGAAAAGCCGGATTCGGGCGAGATCGTGATCGGCCCGACCGTGCAGCTGTCCTACGTGGACCAGAGCCGCGACAAGCTGGAAGGCAACCACAACGTCTTCCAGGAAATCGCCGGCGGCCTGGACATCCTCAACATCAACGGCATCGAGATCCAGTCGCGCGCCTACATCGGCCGCTTCAACTTCAAGGGCCAGGACCAGCAGAAGATGGTCGGTTCGCTGTCCGGTGGTGAGCGTGGCCGCCTGCACATGGCCAAGACCCTGCTGCAGGGCGGCAACGTGCTGCTGCTCGACGAACCGTCCAACGACCTGGACATCGAAACCCTGCGTGCACTGGAAGACGCGCTGCTGGAGTTCCCGGGCAACACCTTCGTGATCTCGCACGACCGCTGGTTCCTGGACCGCATCGCCACGCACATCATCGCTTTCGAAGGCGACTCGCACGTGGAGTTCTTCCAGGGCAACTACCGCGAGTACGAGGAAGACAAGAAGCGTCGGATGGGCGATGACGCTGCGCCGAAGCGCCTGCGCTTCAAGGCGCTGAAGTAAGGCAACCGGAAAGGCCGCGCTCGCGCGGCCTTTCTCCTTTCGGTAGGTCACCACCGTTGGTGGTGACGCTTTGAAGCGTACCGACCAACGGTCGGTACCCACCACCAACGGTCGGTACCCACGTTCTGCATTCGGGTAGGTCACGACCGTTGGTCGTGACACCTTAGTCGCGAGAATCTCCATGTCCCTGTTCGAGCGCATGTTCCAGCTGCAGCAGCACGGCACCACCGTGCGTACCGAGCTGCTGGCCGGCATCACCACCTTCCTGACGATGTCCTACATCGTCTTCGTCAACCCGGAGATCCTCGGCACCACCGGCATGGATGCGGGTGCGGTGTTCGTGGCCACCTGCCTGGCCGCCGCGCTGGGTTCGGCGGTAATGGCGCTGGCGGCCAACTTCCCGGTCGGCATGGCACCGGGGATGGGCCTGAACGCGTTCTTCGCGTTCACCGTGGTCGGCGCTGCCGGCCTGCCGTGGCAGCAGGCGCTGGGGGCGGTGTTCATCTCCGGCCTGGTGTTCCTGGTGCTGTCGCTGACCGGTGTGCGGGCATGGCTGGTGTCGGGCATTCCTTCGTCGCTGCGCTCGGCGATCGTGGCCGGCATCGGCCTGTTCCTGGCGATCATCGCACTGCAGAAATCCGGCGTGATCGTCGGCAACGAAGACACGCTGGTGGCGCTGGGCCCGTTGAACACGGCGCCGCCACTGCTGGCGCTGGCCGGTTTCCTGTTGATCGCAGTGCTGGAAGCACGCCGGATCCGCGGCGCGATCCTGATCGGCATCCTGGCGGTGACCGGTGCGGGCTGGGCATTGGGCGACGTGCAGTACCAGGGCCTGGTTTCGCTGCCGCCGAGCCTGGCCCCCACCTTCCTGCAGCTGGACCTGCCGGGCCTGCTGCACCATGACGGCGGTGCGCCGATCGCGGTGTTGCTGCAGGTAGTGCTGGTGTTCGTGCTGGTGGAAGTGTTCGATGCCACCGGCACCCTGTATGGCGTGGTCGGTCGCGCCGGACTGCTGAAGCTGCCGGGCGCGCAGAAGCGCTTCGGCCGCGCGTTGCTGGCCGACAGCACCGCCATCGTGGCCGGTTCGGTGCTCGGCACCAGCAGCACCACCGCTTTCGCTGAAAGCGCCTCGGGCGTGCAGGTGGGTGGCCGTACCGGCCTGACTGCGCTGGTCGTATCGGCGCTGTTCGTGGCCGCGCTGCTGTTCTCGCCGCTGGCGGCGATGGTGCCCAGCTATGCCACCGCACCGGCGCTGCTGTTCGTGGCCGGCCTGATGCTGCGCGAACTGGTGGAAGTGGACTGGAGCGACCTGACCGAATCGGTGCCGGCCGCACTGTGCGCGCTGGCGATGCCGTTCACCTACTCCATCGCGAATGGCCTGGCGTTTGGCTTCATCGCGTATGCGGCACTGAAGGCCGGCACCGGCCGCTGGCGCGAAGTGCATCCGGCGGTATGGCTGGTGGCGGTGCTGTTCACCCTGCGCTACGCGTTGGAGTAAGCACACGGTGGTGCCGGCCAGCGGCCAGCACCACCGGTCGCTGGGTTCACCTGCTGCGCACGGTGCTCTGGGATGATGCGGGCATGGTTGCGCCCGTCCTTCCCGCAGATCCGTCTTCGCCGTTGCGCCGCCGCCTGCTGCGCGCGGCCGTGCTGGCGCCGTTGGCCGGTACGCTCGCCACCCTGCCCGGCTGCTCGCTGCCGGTGCAGGTCGACGGCACCTTCCTGCAGCCCTGGCGCAGCCACCTGCAGTGGGGACTGGCCGACTGGCAGCGCTCGTTGAAGCTTGCACATACGCTGGGCTGCCGTCAGCTGGTGCTGCAATGGACCGGCATCGTCGGCGGCAGTGACGGCGACTGGTCACTGCCCGACGGCAGCCTGCAGCAGCTGTTCACCGCCGCCAGCGAGAACGACATCCGCATCCGCGTCGGACTGCCCTTCCAGCAACGCTGGTGGCAGGTGATCGGGGCCGACGATGCCACGCTGCAGGCGTTCCTCGCCGACAGCTTGGCGCATGCACGCCGCTGGTTGGCACAGGCGCCCTGGGCGCAGGTACCCGCCTTCGAGGGCTGGTACCTGCCCTACGAGCTGGAGCAGTACCACTGGGCCGATCCGGCCCGCCAGCAGTGGCTGGCGCAATGGCTGCACGGGCTGGCAGACGCCGCCCGCGCGCGCGGCGGTGACTGCGCGATCTCCTGCTACTTCAGCCGCCTGCAGACCGACGGCAACCTGGTCACGCTGTGGCAGGCGGTGCTGGCACAGGCCACGCTGCGGCCGATGGTGCAGGACGGCGTGGGCGTTGCCGGCGCCGGCAACTTGCAGCAGCTTCAGCCGTTGCTCGATCACTTCCACGCGCACGACATCGGCATCGATGCGATCGTCGAGCTGTTCCGCGAACTGCCCGGCAGCGCCGCTGATGGCAGCGGGTTTAAGGGCGAGACTGCCGATGCCGCGCGGATCCAACGGCAGCTGGCGTGGGCACGCGACAGCGGCGCACAGCACGTGCTGGTCTATGCGCTGGAGCCGTGGCTGACCCAGGACACGCCGCAGGCGGCGGCGCTGCGGCGGCGGTGGGGGTTGCCTCAGTAATAGAGGATGGCGGTGGCGAACAGGCCCTTGGCGCGCTGCGTATCACCGCCACCGATCGCAAAGCGGTACTGCACGGTCAGGTCGAGGTAGGAACGCGGCGTGTTGTAGCGGTCCTCGCGGAACCAGTAGCGCACGCCCAGGCCCGGCCCCGCGCCAAGTGACCAGCTGCGCTGCGTATCGTTGAGCGCGAACGACTGCGACGGGAACAGCGGGTAACGGATCTCGCGCACGCGCGAGCGCTGGTCCAGCCAGTCCGCCCCCACCACCAGATACGGCGTGACCACCCAGTGGGTCTGCCCGGCGCCAAAGCGGAAGCTGCGTCCGGCGCGCAGTTCACCGGCCGCGAACCACTGTTCGCGATGCAGGCGCCCGCTGGCATCGCCGATCCGCCGCACCGGTATGCCGTTGGCATCGAGTGCATCGAGCGTGAAATGCGCGCTGTTGTCATCCCATGTGTAACCGCCCTGCGCGTAGCCGCTGACCATCCACCACTGGTTCACGTCGGTGCGCAGGTCGGTACCGTGGTAATAGCCGTAGGTCAGGTAGGACATCCAGCCACCGGAACCGCTGGCCAGGCGGTAGCGGGCCAGCGTGCTGGCTTCCAGTGGCGGGTTCAGGGCCAGCTGCAGGCTGCACTGCACGGCCGCGGACGCGGGATAGACATCGCCCGTGCGGGTGGCGCTACCGAGAAACTGGCGGCGCTCGATGCCGGCGCTCAGGCCGGTCTGGCCGAAGGCGTAGCGCATGCCGAACGAGGCGATGGTGGACGGCCAGCCGGTGGTGGAACGCGAGCGGCTGAGACGGTCGGCGCGAGCACGTGCGTCGGGTGTCGATTCGCCGGTGCACGGGTCCACTGCGCGAATCGATTCGTAGGTGCCGCCCTCGTCGTACAGCGTGTTGAGCAGCCGGGTGTACAGCTCCAGCGTGCCATGCTGGTCATTGAACGCCGGGGGCCGCCAGAACGCTTCCAGCGTGCTGAACACCGAATCGCCCGGCGTACTGATCGCCGCGCCGCCGACATTGGTCGCGGCCTGGCGCGCGCCGCGGAAGCCGGCCGAGGCGATCACGCCCCACTCGCGCGAATAGTTGGCGATGGCATTGCGCACGTTGTAGCGCTGATGCGCATCCAGAGGCAGCTCACCGGCGTCGGCGCGATCAATGGCGCTGCGCAGCAGCGACACCGCCTGCGGATGATCTCCGTTGGCCGCACTCGCGTACGCCTGGTCGATCACCACGCTCTTGGGTGCCTTGCCGGTGGCCTCGGCGGCACGGAAGTCGGCCAGTGCGCGCGCCGGTTCACGGGCCTTCTGGTTGAGGTAGCCGCGTTGCATCAGCGCCACCGCGTCATCAGGGTGTTGTGCCAGCGTCGCATCCAGGCGCAGCCGCGCTTCGTCCTGCTGGCTGCGGTTGCCTGCCGCCAGCGTGGTGGTCAGCAGGCCTTGCAGGTCTGCATCGTCCGGTGCGAGTTGCACGGCCTGCCTTGCCTCACCGATGGCCTCGGCAAAGTCCTGCCGCGCGTAGGCTGCATATGCGCGCTGTGCGGCACCACCGTCGCCCTGCAGGTCAGCCGGCATCAGCTCGCAGACAGTGCCGGTGCCATCCGACTGGCAATGCTGGAACGGCGCCGGATAGGCCTGCGCACTCATGCGCGGACGCTCGCGACTGGATCCGGTCGCCCTGGCGCGCTGCTCGATGCCCTGCTGCAGCAACTGCTGCGCGCGAGCATCGCCCACATCCGTGGACAACGCCGCCTGCAGCGGCGCCAGCAGTGCAGCCGCACGTTTGCGGTCCCCAGCGGCCAAGGCCGCATCCACGGCCAGCAGGCGCACGCTGCGCTGTTGCGTTGTGGACCCCGGCATGGCAAGCGCGGTGTCGAAGTCCTCATTGGCAAGCACGGTCTTGCCCTGGCGCTGGCGCAGATAACCGCGCATCACCCGGGCATTGAGATCGCCGCCGTCGGCCTGCAGTGCCTGGTCGGCGCTGCGCTCGGCGTCGGCCAGCTGCCCCTGCTGCAGCTGCGCGGTGATCAACAGCAACCGGTACGAAGCAACATCCGGCGCAAGCTCGACGGCGGCCCGCGCCTGCGCGACGGCCGCCGCATCGTTCTGCGTGGACAGCGACTGGTAGGCCTGCTGGGCCTGCAGCAGCGCGCGCTGGCGGGCCAGCGCCACGCGCCGCGCGTGCAGTTCCTCGACGTTCGGTGCGCCCAGCTGCAGCGCCGTGCCGATGGCCGCGTCGGCCAGTTCGGCCTGTTGCTGTGCTTCCAGCGCCGCCACCCACAGCATCGCCCAGGCGCCCTGCTTCGGCTGCTGGCGGAAGGCCTGCTCGGCCTTGCTGGCTGCTTCCCGCATGCGCCCGGCGTCATAGGCAGCATAGGCCTCGGTGGCCA
>NZ_JAOCGL010000094.1:0-16169 GCF_029842485.1 Stenotrophomonas sp. GD03777 | reverse complement strand
CGTCCCCGCACTCCGACACCGCCGCGCCATCCCACGGAGAGCGCGCTTTTGATTTTGCTGTTGAAGTTGCCGGCCAGCGGCCGGCACTACCGCGGGTGCAGGGCTGCAAGCCCTGCCGGACAACCCCCTAATCGTGACCGCTGTCGTCCAGGCTGATGATGCCGCGCCGCAGCGCCTGGGTTACCGCATGCGTGCGATCACCCACGCCGAGCTTGTCCATCAGGCTTTTCATGTGCGCCTTCACCGTCTGCTCGGAAATCTGCATGCGCTCGCCGATGCGCTTGTTCGACAGCCCTCCGGCCACGTGCCGCAGTACCTCGGTCTCGCGCGGCGACAAGCGATCTTCCACTACATGCGCGGCGATGCTGGCCGCCACGGCCGGGGGAATCGGTGCGCGCCGGCCGCCGGCGACCATGCGGATGGTGTCGACCAGTTCATGGCGCAGCATGTCCTTCAGCAGGTACGCGCTGGCGCCGGCCTGCAGCGCCCGCACCGCACGTACGTCACCACGGTAGGTGGTCAGCACGATGATGCGCGCGCGCGGATCCATCGTGCGGATCCGCACGATGGCTTCCACACCATCCAGGCGTGGCATCTGCAGGTCCATCAGTACCACGTCTGGCTGCAGCTGCTGATAGCGCGCGATGGCTTCCTCGCCATCGGCGGCCTCGCCGAGCAGGCGCAGGTCGGAATGGGCGCCCAGCAGCGCAGCCAGGCCGTCACGCAGCAACGGGTGATCATCGACCACCAGTACGCCGATCGGGGTAGGGGATTCAGTCATGGCTCGTTCTACTCCAGGGCCAGCGCCAACGCGATGGGCGGCGGTGATACAGGCGACGGGCGGGAACCGCCAGCGCGATCTCGGTGCCCAGCCCGGGGCGGGTCCACAGCTGCAGTTCCGCGCCGAGGCGCTGGGCGCGCTCACGCATGCCCTGCAGGCCCCAATGGCCATGGCCGGCGTTCTCGTCGGCAATGCCGGCGCCGTCGTCGCGCACGTGCAGCAGGAAACAACGCGTGCCATAGGACAGTTCCACTTCAATGGCACTGGCATTGGCATGGCGCAACGCATTGCGGATGGCCTCGCGCCCGATCAGGAACACCTCTTCGGCCGCGTCGGCCTGCAGCGGGGGCGTCGCGCCTTCCACGGTCAGGCGCAGGGGATTGATGCCATGCCCGGCGTATTCGGCGTGCACGTCGGCCAGCGCCGAAGCGAGGTCGCGGCCCGCGAACGGCGCCTCGCGCAGCGCATTGACCCGCTCGCGACCCTCGGCCAGGTTGCGCTCGGCCAGCTGCATCGCTGACTCAAGCTGACTGCGCACAGGCTCCGGTGTCTGCGCTGACTGGCTGATCGCGTGCAGGCGCAGGATCAGGCCCTGGCTACCCTGCAGCAGGGTGTCGTGCAGGTCGCGCGCGATGCGTTCGCGCTCGCCGTTGCGTTCCTGCAGTCGGGCGCGGAACAGTGCGGCCAGCTGCCCGCTGCGGATGCGTACCGCCAGCACCAGCAGTGCAAGCACGGCGGCGGTGCACAGCAGCTTGAACCACACTGTCTGCATGAAGGTGGGAGCGATGCGGAAGCTGCGGCTGGCCGGTGCGGTGCTCCAGATGCCGTCCTCGTTGGCGGCTTCCACCTCGAACCGGTAGCTGCCGGGCGCGAGGTTGGTGTAGTACGCACGTGTGCTGCTGCCAGCGTCCTGCCAGCCGTCATCCACGCCCGACAGGCGGTAGCGGTAGCGGTTGCGCTCCGGACGTGCCAACGACAGCGCCACGTACTCAATCTGCAGCTGGCTGGTGCCGGCCGGGAGGCGCAGGCCATCGCGTAGCGGCGCGTGCTCGCTGCCATACAGCACCTCGCCGATGCGCACGCTGGGAGCCATCGTATTGACGTGCGAGCGGGTGGTGTCCAGCCAGGCCAGGCCCTGGTTGGTGGCCAGCCACAGCAGGCCGTCGTCGGCCAGGGCGGCGGTAGCGATCGGTCCGCTCTGCAGGGCGATGCCGGGCATGCCGTCGATGGCATCGAACAGGCGTGGCGTCACTGGCAGACCGGTGCGCAGGGCACGGCGCAGCAACCCGCTTTCCATCCGTACCAGGCCACGGCTGCCGTTTAGCCACAGGTGCCCATTGGCATCGGCGACCATGCCGGTGATGCCCTCCAGGACACCGGCCATGTCGGTGCGCACCGGAACGAACCGGCCGTTGTCCAGCCGTGCCGCCAGCCCCGCTTCGCCGGCGACCAGCAGAAGGTCCCGGTGGTGCAGCATCGCGGTGATCGGCCCTACCGACAGGCCGTTCCCGGCGTCGAAGGTCTCGGTGCCATTCGTACCCAGGCGGCGCAGGCGGCCATCGGCATAGCCGAGCAGCAGCTGGCCATCGGCATCCAGCGCCAGCGATGAGCAGGCCTGCTCTGGCAGGCGGATTTCACGTTGCCACTGGTCATGCTGGTAGTGCAGCACCCCGCGTTCTCCGGCGCAGACCCAGGCCTGTCCGTCATCGGGGAACAACAGGGCATGCAGCGGCTGCCCGGTGAACGGCGCCGGCAGCGGGATCAATGTGGTGTGGCCGGCGACCGTGCGCGCGAGGTTGACCCAGTCGAACTGCCAGATCGGCGTGGGTGCCTGCCGAGCGGCGGCCTGCAGCTGCGTGGCGCTGCCATCCAGCAGGGGGCGCCGCAGGTCGTAGGGCTTGAGGTCTTCGCCATAGCCATACACGCGCCCATCGCTGGCCCGTACCAGCGAGCGGTAGGGATCGCTCGGGCCGACCACCAGGGCGTGCACGCTGCGTGCGCGGAAGCGGTTGAGGCCGAGATTGGTGCCAATCCAGAGATTGCCTTCGCGATCGACGATGATCGGCACTGCCGATGTGGCGGTCAGTCCTTGCGGCGAATCGAAGCGTTCCATGCGCACGGCCCGTGTGCCGTCGAAGGTGATGCGGGCGACGCCGCCGTGCGGGCTCATCGTGGCCCACAGCGCGCCATCGGCAGTGAACTGCAGGCGCGCAGCAACCAGTTCCGGCAACCGCCGCGCCTCACGTTCGCCGGCCGCCAGCAGACCCTGCGCGTTGGCCAGCGGCGAGGTGCCTCTCACCCGGTCGGCCAGCCACACTTCACCCTGCGGGCTTTCGGCCAGCGTCGCCATCTGCGAGACCGCGATGCCGGTGTCCTCGAACGCGGTCTGGCCCGCCGCACGCATCCAGATCTTCAGGTCGGCCAGCACCCAGAACCTGTCCCGGCTGTCGTGCAGCACCCACTGCACTCGGCGCTCGGGCAGGCCGGCAGCGGCCGGCAGTGGCTGCCAGCGGTGTCCGTCAAAGCGGCGCAGCCCGCCATTGATCGCCGCCCAGAGCTGCCCCTGGCGATCCTGGCTGATGCGTGGGACCACGCCGACAGGCACCCCCTGCTCGCGGCCGTAGCTGCGCAGCTGCCCATGCGTGAACTGGCTGATGCCGGCCTGGAAGTAGCCGATCCACAGCGCACCGCCGGCCGCATTCGCCAGTGTGACCATGTTGGTGGACGGGAACTGGCTGCCGGCGGGCGCTGCCTGCCGTTCGAAGCGACGGCCATCGAAGCGGTACAGGCCCGAGCCGGTAGCCAGCCACAACAGGCCCTCACGGTCCTGGGCAATGTCCCAGATATCGCCCGGCGCGCCCTGGCCGACACGCCAGGCGGTGTGTTCGTAATCGGGCAGCCCGCCGCTCACCGGCGGGCGCTGCACGGCAAAGGCGGGCAGGGAGGTCAACAGGAGCAGGCACGTCAGCAGCGTCGGCAGGCGACGCACGGACGGGAAGGGGCGGCCACGCATGGCGCGCATTCTGGCAGGTGTGGGGCAGTCCGGGGTGACCCGAACGGGGTAGGCGGCGTGCGCCGGCGTCGGCTATCACGCCGGCATGCCCTCCGGAGCCCCGCCATGCAGCGCCTGTTCGTGATGTTCCCCGACCGCGGTCCGGGCATCGGCCTGCTGTGGTTGCGGTTGTGCCTGTCCGCTGCGCTGTTCACGCCCGGCATGCAGGCGGGCGGGTGGTCGGCGTTGTGCCTGCTGGCAGTGCTGATGCTCGTGCTGGGTGCGTTGACGCCGCTGGCGGCGCTGATGGCGGCCGTGGGCATGTTCGCGCAGCAGGCGCCGTGGCCGCAGGCGGTGCTGCCATTGGCGCTGTTGATGCTGGGCCCTGGCGCCTATTCATTGGATGCGCGGTTGTTCGGGCGCCGCCTGCTCGGCCGTCGGCCTCCCCCATTCGGGTAGGTGCTGGCCTCGACCGACGGGGGTGGGGCATCACGCAGGGGTCACGCACCATGGGGCACCCCTTCGAGGCGTCCCGCATGGCCACCCTCTTCCCGCCTGATCCGCCCGCCGCTTCACTGGCACCGCAACAGGCCGCCGCGTTGCAGCGCGCCCTGCGCTATGTCGATGAGCATCTGTCGCAGCCGCTGCGGGTGACCGAGCTGGCGGCGGCCGCCTGCGTCAGCCGCTTCCATCTGGTACGCCTGTTCCGCGCCGGTACCGGCGCCAGCCCGCTGCGCTATGTCCGCCGCCGTCGCATCGAGCGCGCGCGCCAGCTGCTGCCGGGCGCGCAGCTGCCGATGGCCTGCCTGGCCCAGCAGCTGGGCTTCTTCGACCAGAGCCATTTCGTCCGCAGCTTCCGCGCGGAGACCGGCTGCAGCCCCGGCCAGTACGTTGCCGGCGATGCCGCCCTGTTGCATCCCCTTGATCGTGTTTCCAACGGAGTCCACCCATGAGCCTTGCCACCGCCACTCCCGCCCCGGCGCTGCTGTCGCCGACCGACCACGCCCTGGTGCTGATCGACTTCCAGTCGCAGATGGCGTTCGCCACCCACACCATCGACATTTCCGCGCTGCGCAACAACGTGTCGCTGATCGGCAAGGGCGCCAAGGGCTTCAATGTACCGGTCGTGCTGACCACAGTCGCCGAAGCATCGTTCTCCGGGCCGATGTTCCCGGAACTGCCGCAGATCTTTCCGGGCCAGACGGTGTTCGATCGCACCTCGATGAACACCTGGGAAGACCAGCCTGTGATCGATGAGATCAACCGCATCGGCCAGCGCCGTCTGGTCATCGCCGGCCTGTGGACCAGCGTCTGCATCGTCGGCCCGGCACTGTCGGCGCTGGCGCAGGGCTTTGAGGTGTATGTGATCACCGATGCCTGTGGCGATGTCAGCGAGGAAGCGCACGAGCGTGCGATCACCCGCATGGTGCAGGCCGGCGCGGTGCCGATGACCAGCGTGCAGTACCTGCTCGAACTGCAGCGCGACTGGGCACGGGGTGAAACCTACGACCTGACCACCGGCATTGCGCGCGATCACGCTGGCGGCTACGGCATCGGCATCCAGTACGCCAAGCGGATGTTCGGTGCGCAGGAAGGCGGGCACTGAGCATGGTTGCCGGCCATGGCCTCGACCTGGCCCTGCTGATGCTGCGCGTGGCGGCAGGAGGCTTCCTGCTGCCGCACGCGCTGGGCAAGCTGTTCGGCTGGTTCGGGGGGCCGGGGCTTTCCGGCTTCGCCACCGAGCTGCGCGGTTTCGGGCTGCCGGCAGTGGCACCGTTGCCATTGCTGTTGGCCTTGCTGCAGGTGTTGTCCGGGCTGGCCGTGCTGCTGGGGTGGCAGACCCGCATCGCTGCGCTTGCGGCGGCTGCCTTCATCGGCTTCACCGTGCTGTTGGCCCTGCCCAAGGGCTGGTTCTGGATGCGCGGCGGCAGTGAGTACCCGTTGATGTGGACCACGGTGCTGCTGGCCCTCGCGCTGGCCGGCCCCGGCGCCTGGGCGCTGGACGGCCAACGCCTTCCGGGAGAATTCGCATGAGTCACGATCCCCTCGATCACGGCCGCCGTAACGTGGTGCTGGCCAGCGGCGCCGCTGTTGCGCTCGGCCTGGCAGGTCGCGCCGGTGCCGCACTCGATTCCACTTCCAAGGAGCGTCGCATGAGCACGCTGGTCATCCGCAATGCCCGCATTACCACCCTCGACCCGCAGCAGCCGCATGCGCAGGCGCTGGCTGTACAGGAAGGCCGCATCGTCGCCGTCGGCAGCGACGAGGAGATCATGCGCGGCTGGGGCAATGAAGCGACCTTGATCGACGCCCAGGGCCGGCGCCTGCTGCCCGGCCTCAACGACAGCCACACCCACCTGATCCGTGGTGGCCTGAACTACAACCTGGAGCTGCGCTGGGACGGCCTGCGTTCGCTGGGCGACGCCCTGGACATGCTGAAGGCCCAGGTAGACCGTACTCCCGCGCCGCAGTGGGTCCGCGTGGTCGGTGGCTTTACCGCCGCGCAGTTCAACGAGAAGCGCCTGCCGACGCTGCAGGAGCTCAACGACATCGCGCCGGATACGCCGGTGTTCCTGCTGCA
Source organism: Stenotrophomonas sp. GD03777 (assembly GCF_029842485.1). NCBI lineage: Bacteria > Pseudomonadati > Pseudomonadota > Gammaproteobacteria > Lysobacterales > Lysobacteraceae > Stenotrophomonas > Stenotrophomonas sp. GD03777. The sequence goes on along the minus strand of NZ_JAOCGL010000094.1, from coordinate 9,815 downwards.
CCTGTATGACCGCGCACTGCTCAACCGCGCCGCGCTGCGCGCCTGCGGCTACAGCAAGGACACACCGGATCCGCCGGGTGGCCAGATCGTGCGCGATTCGCTGGGCAACCCGACCGGGCTGCTGCTGGCCAAGCCCAATGCGCTGATCCTCTACGCCACGCTGGCCAAGGGCCCGCGCCTGCCGATCGAATACCAGGCCAACTCGACGCGCCACTTCATGCGCGAACTGAACCGGCTTGGCATCACCTCGGTGATCGACGCCGGCGGTGGCTTCCAGAACTACCCCGAGGACTACCAGGTCATCGAGCAGCTGCATCGCGATGACCAGCTGACGGTGCGCATCGCCTACAACCTGTTCACCCAGAACAAGGGCAGGGAAGTGGATGACTTCCGTGGCTGGAGCGAGATCCTGCAGCCGCGCCAGGGCGATGACCTGCTGCGCCACAACGGCGCGGGCGAGATGCTGGTGTTCTCCGCCGCCGACTTCGAACTGTTCAACGAGCCGCGCCCGGAACTGCCGCCGGAGCTGGAGCCCGAACTGCACGACGTGGTGAAGCTGCTGGTCGAGAAGCGCTGGCCGTTCCGCATCCACGCCACCTACGACGAGAGCATCACCCGCATCCTGGATGTATACGAACAGGTCAACCGCGAGGTGCCATTCGATGGCCTGCACTGGTTCATCGACCACGCCGAGACCATCACTCCGCGCAATATCGAGCGCATCCGCGCGCTGGGTGGGGGTATCGCCGTGCAGCACCGCATGGCCTACCAGGGCGAAGCCTTCGTCGAGCGCTACGGCGTGCAGGCGGCACGGCACACGCCGCCGGTCAAGCGCATGTTGGCCGAGGGCGTGCCGGTGGGCGCAGGCACCGACGCCACCCGCGTGGCCAGCTACAACCCGTGGGTGGCGTTGTCCTGGCTGGTGACCGGGCGCACCGTGGGCGGGTTGGCCCTGTATGGCGAGGAAAACCTGCTCGAACGCGAGCAGGCGCTGCGCCTGTGGACCCAGGGCAGCGCCTGGTTCTCCGGCGACGAAGCAGTGAAGGGGACATTGAAGGTTGGTCAGTTGGCCGACTTCATCCTGCTCTCGGCCGATTTCTTCCGCGTCGACGACGCGCAGATCGCCGACATCACCAGCATGCTGACCGTGGTCGGCGGGCGCATCGTGCACGCCGACGGCGATTATGCTGGGCTGGCGCCGCAGCTGCCGCCGGCGATGCCGGACTGGTCGCCGGTCAACCGGTTCGGTGGTTACCACGTTGGTGGTGCCGCCACCGGATTGGCCGCTGCCCATCGCCACCATCACGGTGTGGCCTGCAGTACGCATGGTGCTCACGGTCATGCCGCGCATCACGCGGCGCCGACCGATGACCTGGCCGGGTTCTGGGGCGCGATGGGATGCTCGTGCTTCGCGTTCTGAGCCTGGCGCTGCTGTCCGTGCCCTCGCTGGCGCTGGCCTGCGAGGGCGGCCGCTGCAGCGACGCGGGCAACGGCGAGCTGCAGCTGGACGCATCGCTGCGCCTGCGTGGCCTGTACTACGACCCGACCCGGTTTGGTATCGGCGGCAGCGAAGATGGCTATGGCCTGCTGCGCGCACTGGCTTCGGCTACCTATGTGGAGGACACCTGGCAGGCAAAACTGCAGCTGGGCGTGCATGCCGAGAATGGCAAGGCAGGCGGCCCGGGCCGCACCGACCGTGGTGCCTTGGACGTGCAGCAGGCGTACTGGCGCTGGCAGCGCGGTGGCTTCCATGTGCAGCTCGGCCGGCAGGAAGCCGGCTATGGCAGCTCGCGGCTGTTGTCGGTACGCGATGGGCCGAACATCCGCCTGGCCTTCGATGGTGCGCGCCTGGGCTGGAAGGGGCGGCTCGGCACGCTTGACCTGATGGCCCTGCGGCCGGTCGAGAACCGGCCGGGTGCCTTTGATGATCGCAGCGAACACGGTGCGCACCTGTGGGGTGCCTATGCCACCGCGGCACGCGGGCAGGGCGTGGGACAGTGGGATCTGTACCTGCTGGACTATCGTCGCGACGGTGCGCGCTTTGCGGCGGGCTCGGGAACCGAGCGCCGGCAGACACTCGGCGCGCGCTGGTTCGGCCAGTCAGGTCTGCTGGACTGGAACAGTGAGCTGGTGGCACAGGGCGGTGAACTGCGTGCCGCCACCGGCCCACTCGACGTCCGTGCCTGGACGCTGGCGACCGACACGGGCTGGCGCTGGAGGGAGCGGCCACTGCAACCGCGGCTGGGGCTGAAGGCCGACATCGCCAGTGGCGATGGCAACCTGCACGACCGGCGACTGGGCACCTTCAATGCACTGTTCCCGAAATCGGCCTACTTCAGCGAGGCCAGCCTGCTGGCCCCGGCCAATCTGATGGACCTGCAGCCGACCCTGACCCTGCGCCTGCACGACGCGGTGACGACGGAACTGGGCGTACAGATGGCCTGGAAGCATCGTCGTGCCGATGCGGTCTACACCACGCCGGCGCCGCTGGTGGCGTTGCCGGGCAGCGCCGGTGGCGCGCGCCGCATCGGCACCCAGTACAAATCCGAAACCCGCTGGCAGGCCAGCGAACACTGGCAATGGCAGCTGCAGCTGGCCTGGGTCGACGCCGGTCCTGCACTGAAGCAGGCTGGAGGCCAGGACACGCTGTTCGCCTCGATCGTTGGAGCATGGCAATGGTGAACGCAACCGCGTCGCAACCCCCCGTACAGGACGCAGGTGCCTGGTCCCCGCTGAAGATCCAGATGTTCCGTTCGATCTGGCTGGCAATCCTGGCCAGCAACATCGGCACCTGGGTCAATGATGTGGCCGCCGCCTGGGTCATGGCCGAGCGCACCGGTTCGCCGCTGATGGTGGCCCTGGTGCAGTCGGCCACCACGGTGCCGATCGTGCTGCTGGCGCTCGCTGCCGGCACCCTGGCCGACATTGTCGATCGTCGGAAGTACCTGTTGGCGACCCAGGGCTGGATGCTGCTGGTGGCCGCAGCGATGGCTGCGTTGACCGCGATGGACCTGCTGACCCCGCAGTTGCTGGTGCTGCTGACCTTCTGCATGGGCTGCGGTGCGGCGATGGCAATGCCCGCGCAGGCCGCCATCGTCTCCGAACTGGTGCCACAGCCGATGCTGGCCTCGGCGGTGGCGCTGAACTCGATCGGCATCAATATCGCCCGTTCGATCGGCCCGGCCATCGGCGGCGTGATCGTCGCCCAGCTGGGTGCGGTCTGGGCGTTCGGCTTCAATGCCATCACCTTCGCCGCGATGCTGTTCGTGGTGTGGGGCTGGAAGCGCGACCCAAAGCAGTCGAGCTTGCCGCCGGAAGGCTTCGGTGCCGGATTGAAAGCGGGCCTGCGCTACGCGAGCCGTGCCGGACGGCTGCAGGCGGTGCTGATCAAGTCGGTCGGCTTCTTCTTCTTCGCCGCGGCAATGAACGCGCTGTTGCCGGTGGTAGTGCGTGGGCAGATGCAGGGTGGGGCGGGGCAGTACGGCATGCTGCTGGGCTGCATCGGCATCGGCGCAGTGGGTGGTGCGTTGCTGCTGCCGAAGCTGCGCGCACGGATGGATCGCGACCTGCTGGTGCTGCTGGCGACGTTGTCGCTGGCCCTGAGCCTGGTCGGGCTGGCGCTGACCCGCAGCTGGTACGTGCTTCCGGCGGTGATGCTGGTCAATGGTTTTGCGTGGATCACCGTGCTGTCGTCGCTGCAGATCGCTGCGCAGACTGCGGTTCCGGCATGGGTACGTGCGCGTGCGCTGGCGCTGTACATCATGGTGTTCTCTGCCGGCATGGCCGCCGGCGGCCTGAGCTGGGGCGCGCTCGCTCAGCGCACCTCGCCCGAACTGGCATTGCTGGTGGCAGCGGCCGGTGCGGTGATCGGTGGGTTGCTGGTGTGGCGCGTGCGCATCGCCGGCACCGAAGACCTGAACCTGCGCCCGGCCGGGCACTGGCCGGCACCCGAGCTGTCGGTGCCGGTGTCGAACGATCGAGGCCCGGTGCTGGTCACCATCGAGTACCGCATCGATGATGCTGATCGTGCCACGTTCCAGGCGCAGATGCGCGCGCTGGGCACGATCCGCCGCCGCGATGGCGCCGTGGTCTGGGGCGTGGTCGAGGACGTGGCCAGCCCGGGCATCCACCTGGAGTATTTCGTGACCCCGTCGTGGCTGGAGCACCTGCGCCAGCATGAGCGCATCACCGCCGACGACAAGGCGATCCAGGAAGTGCTGCGGGAACTGCATCGCGGTGAGCGCGCACCGGTGGTACGCCACTTCGTGGGTGGCCATGATCCGCTGCCGAAGACCGGGGTACCACACCATCACAGCGATATCTGACACAAAAAGGGGACGGAGGGGATTAAATCGTTTATGCACAAACGACTTAATCCCCTCCGTCCCCTTTTTTGCGGCGGCGCTGGGTAGCGCCGCCGCGATACCTCACTTGCGTGCGAACGCCAGCAGGTCGGCGTTGAACTGGTCGGCGTGGGTGATGGTCAGGCCATGCGGCGCACCGGCGTACACCTTCAGTTCGGCATCCTTGATGATCTGCGAGGACAGCTTGGCCGAGGCATCGAACGGCACGATCTGGTCGTCATCGCCGTGCACGACCAGCGCCGGCACGTCGATCTTCTTCAGGTCCTCGGTGTAGTCCACTTCCGAGAATTCGTGCACGCAGTCGTACTGGCCCTTGACGCCACCGAGCATGCCCTGCAGCCAGAACGCATCGCGCATGCCCTGGGTGACGTTGTTGCCATCCCGGTTGGCGCCGAAGAACGGGGTGGTCAGGTCCTTGAAGAACTGCGAACGGTCGCCGCCGGTACCCTTGCGGATGCCGTCGAAGACCTCCAGCGGGGTGCCGGCGGGGTTGCCAGCGGTCTTCAGCATCAGCGGCGGCACGGCGCCGACCAGCACCACCTTGGCCACGCGCGCGCTGCCGTGGCGGCCGATGTAATGGGCCACTTCACCGCCGCCGGTGGAATGGCCGACCAGGATCGCGTCCTTCAGGTCCAGCGCTTCGATCACCGCGGCCAGGTCATCGGCATAGGTGTCCATGTTGTTGCCGTTCCAGGTCTGGCTGGAGCGTCCGTGGCTGCGGCGATCGTGGGCGACCACGCGGAAGCCGTTCTGGCCCATGAACAGCATCTGCGGATCCCAGGCATCGGAAGACAGCGGCCAACCGTGGGCGAACACGATCGGCTGGCCGGTGCCCCAATCCTTGTAGAAGATGCGGGCGCCATCGGCGACGGTGACGAAGTTGCTCATTGCAGGTTCCTTGGCGGAAGGGAGGGAAGGCTTCGGCAGGATGCCGGTGCCTTCGGCAGTACAGCGCAGGCGCAGGCGACCGACTTGCACGGCTGTGCTGGATTGCATCGGATGTGACGCGTATCGCTCTGGCAGGACGGGAGCCGTATGCCGAGGATGAGCGCAGCCCGCCACAGGAACGCACGGATGCCCGCCATGCGATGGTCGCTGATGCTGTGCCTGCTGCTGCCCATGGCAGCGCCGGCACAGACCCATGTCTACAAGTGCGTGGATGGACCGCACCCGGTCTACCAGCAGACACCCTGCCAGGGGCGTGCCGCATGGCGCTGGGACGTGCCCGCGGAGCAGTCATTGTCCCGCGGCGCTGTGGCGCCAGCGGCCTCGACACCGAAGCCATCGCCCCGGCCACGGCGTGCGGCGCGGGCGCACGGTGCGCTGATCACGATCAGCACGGATGCGGCGGCCTGCGAGCGTGCCCGGCGTGATCGCGAGCAGGCGTTGCTCAAGCGTCGGCGCCTGGATTTCGTGCAGCGCCGGCAGCTGGATGACGCGGTCTACGGCGCCTGCCAGTGACGCGGGGACGCTGAAGTGCCGAAAACGACAACGGCGCCATAGGGCGCCGTCGCGTGAGTACCGTGAGTGCAGCTCTCAGCGACCGTCGCTTGCGGCGGCCGGTGCGGGCACACTGTCCGGCTTGGGCAGGCTCAACTCCGGGTTGCCCTGTTCGGCCTGCAGGATCTGGATGCGGCGCTGCAGGGCGTCCAGCTGGCTGTTGGTGCTCTGCACGTCGGTGCTGAGGCTCACGGCCTGCTGCTGGGCCTGCTGCAGGGCCGCGCTGACCTGTGCCGACTGCGCCTGCTGCTGTTCCATTTCCTGCTGCAGGGTGCGCAGGCGTTCTTCGTTGTAGGCCACCAGGCGCTCGGTGTAGCGCTTGCCGGCTTCAAGACGGGTGGTGTCGATGTAGACCTGGGCGAGCTGTTCGGACTGCTGCGCGAAGGTGCGGTAGACGCGCTCGGCGTTGTCCACCGCATCGGTCTTGATCACCCGCCAGAAGTTCTTCTCCTGGAACAGGGCGACGTAGTAGGTCAGGGTGTTGGCATTGAACAGCAGGCTGGCGCCGTAGTTGCCGTTGTAAGTGGTGCGCAGCTCGGTCAGCTGGCGCGAGTCCATCAACTGCTTGAGTTCGTCCACGGTATTGCGCACCACAGGCGCGCTGCGCGCCGGTTCGGCTGCCGCCTCGCGGTCGCCACGTGCAGCCATCGCTGCCGGTGCCACCAGCATCATGACCACGGCCAGCACTGCCGCGCTGCGCGTGTGCCGGGCAAAGACCGCGCCCCCTGAAGTTTCTCGCATGTCTAGACCATCCACGGATGAGTGTGGGTTGAGATGAAGGTGGTTCCCCGCCGGGAGTCTAGCATGGGTGTGGGCGCCGCCAAGGGCGCCCGTCACCGGTCAGTAGACCAGCTGTGCGGCGCTGCACTGGATCGACTGCACATTGACGTCGGTCCGGCCCAGTTCAACGCCCAGCACGCTGGCCAGCAGGTTGGTCAGCAGGGTGCCAATACTGTTGAGCACCGGCCGCAGTGCGGCCAGGATCGGCTTCAGCAGGGTGCACAGCAGTCCGCTGCAGCTGACGCTGCCATCGGGGTTGGTGACACCCGTTCCCCCGGCACCATCGAGAAAGCCGGCCGGTGCGGTCTGGATGTAGGACGCCAGATTGTTGCGCACGCAGCCGTTGTAATCGATCAGGTTGCCGAGCAGGCTGTCGCAGCGGTTGATCAGCAGGCTGCCGACCAGCGAGCCAAGCAGGCCATCGAGCAGGCCCAGGCCCTGGCCGGTGACGGTCGTCCTGTAACCGGTCCACACCGAACCGTCTTCCCAGCAGGTGGTCAGGCCCAGCAGGCAAGGCTTGGGGACGCCATTCTTCACCGTCCAGTTGCCCAGCGGGGCGAGATTGCGCGCCGGATCGCCATCGCGCAGCAGCGGGATGACCTGGTCGACGTTGTAGCGTCCGCCAGTCGGAAAGGCCGCCTGCAGGTAGCGATCGGCCAGCGCCTTGGCGGTGTCGTTGGCGTTCATGCCCTGCTTGGGCGAATTGAGCATGCCCGACAGCACCCGTAGCAGTTCGTTGACCAGGCTCGACACTGCGTCACCAATTGCGAGCGGATTGAACCGGGTCGAGCCGGTCTCGCCGGCGGCCAGGGTCAGGGTCTGCGTGCTGGTCAGGGCGGGCAGGGTAATCCTGTCGTTGATCAATGGTTGGCCCAGCAGCTTCAGCAGCTGTTCGTCCTGCAGCGTGGCATCGCAGACATTGGCCTTGGAGAAGCGCTGTGCGGGGTCGACATTGCCGACGCAGGCGCGCAGCACCGACGAGTCCACCTGGATCGTGGCCTTGGGTGGACTGCCGCCGCACTGGATGCCGGTCAAGGTGCCCATACCGTTGGCCACGTCGACGTGCAACGGCAGGTGCAGGCGCGTGCCAAGCAGGTTCAGCAGCGGCCCCAGCGCGAACAGGTTGTTGCTGTCCACGTCCGCCATCAGCCGCACCTGCGCGTTGTAGGCACGGCTGCCGACGCCGCCGATGGCGATCGATGGCGGCTCGACCACGCCGGCCTGGATCCTGATGCCCAGCAGGTCCAGTCCCTTGACCGCCACGCCGTTGCCATCGTTGGCGATGGAGATCGCGGTGTTGATCAGGTTGAGCACGTTGATCTGTGACTCCAGTGCGCTGCCGACCGTGCCGTCGGGCGAGACAACTTCGGCAAACAGGCCACCGCCGCCGGACTGGCTGCCAAGCACGATGTTGAGCTTGTTGATGTCCAGCTGGGTGGCAACCAGATCGGACAGCGCGCGCAGCTGCACCCCCACTGCGGAGTCACGGCCGACTACGGTGGCGGTAGCATCGACCAGCTGTGCCAGCGAAATCTTGTTGACCGACAGCAGGCGATTGAAGTCGGCCACGCTGAGGTTGGCGCTTACCGGTATGTTGAGCGCTTTCAGCAGGCCGGACGGAGTCACGTTGGCCTGCGCCAGGCCGTCATAGGACAGCACCGTGGCATTGGTGACGTCCAGGCCAACCAGGCGCAGGGTGGACAGCAGCACTGAATCGCCATTGGTCCGCAGCAGCTGCGAGCCGACCGCAAACACCGCGGTGGGTTCGGCACGGCGCGCCACGGCCTGCACGCTCACGGTGGGCAGGCTGGAAGTCTGACCGAAGAAGGGCAGCACGCTGCGCTCGGCGATCACCTGAACCGCATTGCGGGGATTGCTGGCATCGACGCTGGTGACGAAGCGGGTGCCGGTGCCACGGCTGGCGCTCCAGTTGCCGCAGCGGATCTGCAGGGTGCCTGCGAACCCGTTCTGGACCACCGCATTCTGCCGGGCAGCGCTGTTGTCGCTGTTGTCCGGGCTGCACAGCTCCAGCCGCTGTGCGCCGGCCAGTGCGGCAAGGTCGGCCACCTTCTGCGCGTCACGCTTGGCCCAGAACAGATAGCCGATCTCGATCAGGCCCAGCATGGCCACCAGCGCCAGCATGACCAGCATCATCGTGACCGACATGCCGCCGCGTGCGCGGCTGAAACTGAACTGTCGTGGGCGTTTCATGGCCGACCTCAGCGTCCGGAGGAGGAGGCGTCCTTGGACCGGGAGACATCGGTCTCAAAGAAGTCCGGGATCTCGTGTTCAAAGCTCTTCAGGTAACGCGCATAGCTCAGCGTGGCCTGGTCACCCAGGATCGGCAGCCGTTGGCCGGCCTGCTGCCCGGAGGCCTGCAGGCGGAACAGGTTGCGGGTCGCCTCGCCGCTCTGCAGGCGTGCACGTGGTGCGGCGGGCGGTGCTGAAAGAGGTGCGACGTCGGTTGCGATGGTCGACGCTTGCGCTCCAGTCACCTCGGCGGATGCAGCCGGTGCGGCCAACTCCACGGTGGGGAGCGGTTCGGCCTGCATCGGCGCTGTAGCCGGTGCCGACAGTGAGGGGCCACCGAGCATCTGTCCGGTCAATGGCTGTTGCTGTGCCTGCACGGCACCGGCCACAAGCAGGCAGCACAGCACGGGCAACAGGCGTCGGATCTGGCGCATCGTGGTCATGGTGTGCTTCCGGTCGGGTGGTCGGTGGCGCTGAAGCGTTCCAGCATCGAGGGTGGCAGGCGCTGCGGATCGCGTTGGTCGCGCGGGTCGCGGCGGGGTTCGCTCGCCAGCCGTGCGCCGCCCGATGCACGAGCGCCACTCTCGACGCTCGCCGTGTGTGCAGGTGTGGCTGCGTTGGCGGCGGCAGCGGCCTGTCGTTGCTGCAGGCGCGTGCGGATCTGCTGGGCCTGCTGCTGGATGCTTCGGCGCGTTTCCTCGTTGAGGCTGGCCTGTGCCGATAGCCGCTCCGCCGTGGCCTGGTCGCCGCGCAGTACCGCCCAGAGTGCAAGGTTGGCCGTTGCCTTGGCGTTGCCCGGTGAAAGTTCCAGGGCCTTGGCCAGCGGCTCGCGGGCTTGATCGAACTGGCCGGCACGCAGCCGTGCATAGCCCAGGTCGCCCAGATAGTCGGTGTTCAAGGGCTGCAGCTGCGTGGCGCGCG
>NZ_JAOCGL010000093.1:0-16180 GCF_029842485.1 Stenotrophomonas sp. GD03777 | reverse complement strand
CAGCGATGCCGTGGCCTGGATGCACCTTCGCAGCGCGCAGCCCGACAGCCACGACCGCAACCGCCAGGTCCAGGTCGATGGGCAGATCAGCAGCGTGCTGGTCGGCGTCGGCCGTCGCTTCGAGGTGGGCGGCGCGGGCGAACTGCAGGCAGGTGCGATGCTCGGCCACGGCCGCGCGCGCAATGACAGCCGCTCGCAGGTGACCGGCTACACCGCGCGTGGCGTGGTCACCGGCACCAGTGTGGGTGCCTATGCCACCTGGCTGCAGGATGCACGCATGCAAGGCGGCGCCTATGTGGATGGTTGGCTGCAGTACGGCCGCTTCCGCAACAGCGTGCAGGGCGATGGACTGCAGAAGGAACGTTATGACGCCCGCAACTGGAGTGCATCTGCCGAAGCTGGCTATGTGCTGCCCCTGCGGCGCACCGCGCAGCGCGGCATCTACCTGCAACCGCAACTGCAGGTAGTGCACAGCCGCTATGACAGCGACCGCGTGGTCGAGGCCAACGGCACGGTGGTCGAAGACCGCAGTGGTGACGAGACCAGCACCCGCCTCGGCCTGCGCCTGTACAGCCGTGGGTTGAGCGCGGCGCAGGGCCAGGTGCATCCGTACGTGGCAGTGAACTGGTGGTCCGGCGGCAATGGCGCGGGCCTGGCGATGGACGGTGAACGGCTGCAGCGGCAGTTGCCGCGCGACATCTACGAGGCCAAGGCCGGTGTACAGGTGGATCTGTCCGGCGGCTGGCGCGGCTGGGGCGAACTGAGCCGGCAGAGCGGCGGCATGGGCTTCCGCGACGTCGGTGCCCAGCTGGGCGTGTCGTACACCTGGTGATGCGGGAAGTGCCCGGCAAGGGAGTGCCGGGCGCTTTTTCCACATGCCGCGTGGAAAGCGGTGGGAGTTTGGTGTGGACAAGTGGCGGTGAGCTCCACGCACCAAGCGTTTCAGGGAGTGGCGTTTTTTTGTCCACGCCCATGCGCGGTTTTCCACATCCGCCGTGGAGAGTGGTTGGGATTTGGTGTGGACAAGTGGGTGCGAGCATTGCACCGCAGGCGTTTCGAAGCGTGGTGAAAATTTGTCCATATTGCACAGGCAACCTGGCAGAGCCGAGCCCACGCTCTGCTGATACCCCCCTGAGCCGAGCGTAGGCTCGGCTCTACAGGGGAGCTGTGCGGTTTTCCACATGTGGCGTGGAAAGCGATGGGAGTTTGCTGTGGACAAGTGCCGGCGAACGTCACGCCGCAAGCGTTTCGCAGTGTGGTGATTTTTTGTCCATCGCCGGAAACGCGAACGCCCCGCACAGGGCGGGGCGTCCGGGGTCGATCCGTTGCCGCCGGATCAGACGTTGAAGCGGAAGTGCAGGATATCGCCTTCCTGCACGCGGTATTCCTTGCCTTCCAGGCGCAGGCGACCTGCTTCCTTGGCGCCGGCTTCGCCCTTGTACTTGATGAAGTCGTCATACGCGATGGTTTCGGCGCGGATGAAGCCCTTCTCGAAGTCGGTGTGGATGACCGCGGCGGCCTGCGGGGCAGTGGCGCCCTTGCGCACGGTCCACGCACGGACTTCCTTCACGCCAGCGGTGAAGTAGGTCTGCAGGCCGAGCAGGCTGTAGGCCGCGTTGATCACGCGGTTCAAGCCCGGCTCGCTCAGGCCCAGGTCGGCCAGGAAGGTATCGCGGTCCTCGTCGTCGAGCTGGGACAGCTCTTCTTCGATCGCGGCCGACACCGGTACCACCTGCGCGCCTTCTGCGGCGGCATGCGCGCGCACGGCTTCCAGGTGCGGGTTGTTCTCGAAACCGTCTTCCAGCACGTTGGCGATGTACATCACCGGCTTCAGGGTCAGCAGGAACAGGTCGCGCACCAGCGCCTTCTCTTCCTCGTCCAGGCCGGCCGAGCGGCCGGCCTTGCCCTCCGACAGCGCCGCCTGCAGCTTGGCCAGTACCGGCTTGCGCGCCGCTGCATCCTTGTCGCCGCCCTTGGCCGCACGCTCGGCACGGTTCAGTGCCTTCTCGACGCTGTCCAGGTCGGCCAGCGCCAGTTCGGTATCGATGGTTTCGATGTCCGAGATCGGATCGACCTTGCCGGCCACGTGCACGATGTCGCCGTGCTCGAAGCAGCGCACCACGTGAGTGATCGCATCGACTTCGCGGATGTGTGCCAGGAACTTGTTGCCCAGGCCTTCACCGCTGGCGGCGCCGGCTACCAGGCCGGCGATGTCGACGAACTCGACTGCGGTCGGGATGACCTTCTGCGGGTTGATGATGCCCGCCAGCTCGTTCAGGCGCGGATCCGGTACCGGCACGATGCCGACGTTCGGCTCGATGGTGCAGAACGGGAAGTTCGCCGCGGCGATACCCGCCTTGGTCAGCGCATTGAACAGGGTCGACTTGCCGACGTTGGGCAGGCCGACGATGCCGCATTTGATACCCATGGGTGACAGCTCTCTGGGGTGAAAGTGATTGGGGAAACAGCGGCCTGGGCGCTGCTTTTCCAATCATTCTCCGTACCGACCAACGGTCGGTACCTACCGGCTACTTCGGGGTGTGCAGCCGCTTCATCGCTTCGTTGAAATCGCCCTGCACCGCCAGCGGCATCACGTCGATCGCATCATCGATGGCGCGTGCAATCAGCACGTCGTCGTCCTTCGACGGGCGCCCCAGCACCCAACCCACCACGCGGTCCTTGTGGCCGGGATGGCCGATGCCCACGCGCAGGCGATGGAACCTGCCGTGGCCGAGCAGGCGGATGGTGTCGCGCAGGCCGTTCTGGCCGCCGTGGCCACCGTCGAACTTCAGCCGTGCCGCGCCGGGCGGCAGGTCCAGCTCGTCGTGGGCCAGCAGGGTTTCCTCCGGCTCGATCTTCCAGAACCGCTGGGCGGCGGTGACCGACTTGCCGCTGAGGTTCATGAAGGTGGCGGGCTTGAGCAGCCACACCGTCTGCCCGGCGATCTCGACCTTGGCGGTCTCGCCGAACAGCTTGCTGTCCACATTCCATCGCGCACCGGCTTTTTCCGCCAGGGCCTCAACGAAATGAAACCCGGCATTGTGCCGGGTCCGGGCGTGTTCAGATCCGGGGTTGCCCAGACCGACGATCAGTCGCAGTCCTGCCATGGTTCCTTCCAGTACGGTGCCTGCCCGGAGGCAGGCACCGTAACGGTATTACTCGGCGGCAGCCGCTTCTTCGTCAGCCGCGTCGGCCTTGCCGGCCTTGGCGGTGACGATGGCGTCGTCGTGGTCCTTGCCCAGCGCCAGCGCCGGGATTTCCACGCCCTTCGGCAGCTTGATGTCGGACAGGTACACCACGTCACCGGCCTTCAGCTCGCCCAGGTCGACTTCGATCGACTCCGGCAGGTCCTTCGGCAGGCAGGTAATGGTCACTTCCTTCAGTTCGTGGGTGACCACGACGTCGGCAGCCTTGCCAGCCGGCGAGGTGTCTTCGTTGACGAAGTGCAGCGGGACCGAAGCAGTCAGGGCTTCGTTCTCGTTCACGCGCTGGAAGTCCAGGTGCATGATCAGCTGCTTGTACGGGTGGCGCTGCATGTCACGCAGCAGGACCTTCTGCACCTGGCCGTCCAGGTTCAGGTCCAGGATCGAGGCATAGAACCACTCGTTCTGCTGGGCCAGCCAGATTTCGTTGTGGTCCAGGCTGATGGCGACCGGCTCGGCGTTGCCGCCGTACACGATGGCCGGGATCACACCCGCGTGACGCAGGCGGCGGCTCGCACCCTTACGCTGCAGTTCACGCTTGGTGACCTTGATTTCATGGGTCTTCGACATTTTCGACTACTCAGGTTGTTGCCTCGCCTTTCGGCGTGGCGGTTGAAGATGCTTCCGCGACCAGAAGCACCCGGGGTATGTCCCCGCCGCTGTCGGCAGGGACGAAAAACTCAGTCGACGTACAGCGAGCTGACCGACTCGCCGAAGGCGATGCGGCGCATCGTTTCGGCCAGCATCTCCGCCACGCTCAGCTGGCGGATCTTGCTGCACACCCGCGCGGCGTCCTTCAGCGGGATGGTGTCGGTCACCACCAGTTCGTCGAGCTGGGAATTGGTGATGTTGTCCACCGCCGGGCCCGACAGCACCGCGTGGGTGCAGTAGGCGGCGACCTTGAGCGCACCGCGCGCCTTCAGGGCAGCGGCAGCGGCGCACAGAGTGCCGGCGGTATCGACGATGTCATCGACCATGACGCAGGTCTTGCCTTCGACGTCGCCGATGATGTTCATCACGGTGGAGACGTTGGCGCGCGGGCGGCGCTTGTCGATGATCGCCAGGTCGGCGTCATCCAGGCGCTTGGCCACCGCACGGGCGCGGACCACGCCGCCCACGTCCGGCGAGACGACGATCAGGTTCTCGGTGCCGTAGGCGCGCCAGATGTCGGCCAGCAGCAGCGGGGACGCATACACGTTGTCCACCGGAATATCGAAGAAGCCCTGGATCTGGTCGGCGTGCAGGTCGACGGTCAGCACGCGATCAGCGCCCGCGGTGCTGAACATCTTGGCCGCCAGCTTGGCGGTGATCGGCACGCGCGAGGAGCGCATGCGGCGATCCTGGCGCGAGTAGCCGAAGTACGGCACCACGGCGGTCACGCTGGCCACCGATGCGCGCTTGAGCGCGTCGATCAGCACCAGCAGTTCCATCAGGTTTTCCGCGCTCGGCGCGCAGGTCGGCTGGATCACGAACACGTCCTGCTTGCGGACGTTCTCTTCGATCTCCACCTGCACTTCACCATCGGAGAAGTGCGAGACCAGCGCCTTGCCCGGGCGAACCCCCAGTTCCTTGCAGATGTTCTGCGCCAGACGTTTGTTGGCGTTGCCGGAAAAGACCAGCAGGTTCGGGGACTCTTGCATCATGATTGTCTCGGGCGGGGACGAGTGGCGGGGATCCGGGGGCGGCAAGGACCCGGATGGACCCTTGCTGCTGACAACACCGCGGTTGTTTCCACGTCCCGCGCGGGCGATGCGCTGGAAGGCGCGGACACAGCCGCTATTGGCAGGGGCGGTAGGATTCGAACCTACGAATGCCAGGATCAAAACCTGGTGCCTTGGGCCTCTTGGCGACGCCCCTGCATTGATAAATCAGTGTTGCTCGAGTGCATCCAGCAGTGGCGAACGCGCAACGCCCGCTGCCACCCTTGCCCGCAACTCCTTCGGCAATTTCGACCGTCCCTGCTCTGCAGCAGACTGCGACGCGAATTCGACGAAACAACCACTTCCCGAACCGGTCAGCCGCGCCGTGCCGATGTCGCTCAACGCGGCAAGCGCTGCCTCGACGGCAGGCTCACGGCGGCGCAGCACCGGCTCGAACGCGTTCCCGACCAGGGTCCCGGAAGCGAAGTCCTCTATTTTCGCCACTGGGCTGTCGCGCGTCAAATCCGGGTCTGCAAACAGGGCCGGCGTGGGAACATGAACGCCCGGTTCGACCACCACATACCAGGCCGGCGCCAGCGTGATCGGCTGCAGGCGCTCGCCCACCCCTTCGGCCCAGGCGTTGCGGCCGCGCACGAACACCGGCACGTCGGCGCCCAGGCGCAGGCCCAGCGCGGCCAGGGCATCTTCATCCAGGCCGGCATGCCAGAGCCGGTTCAGTACCACCAGTACGGTGGCCGCGTCGGACGAACCGCCGCCAAATCCACCACCGGCAGGAACGTGCTTTTCGACGATGATGTCAGCACCTTGCGCAACCTTCGCCGCTTCCTGAAGCAGACGCGCGGCGCGCACCGCCAGATCATCGGCCTCGGCCACGCCGGCCAGGCCCTCGCCCTGCCGGCGCACCTGGCCGTCTTCACGCAGGCGCAGGCCGATGCGGTCCCCCCAGTCCAGCAGGCGGAACACGGTCTGCAGTTCGTGGTAGCCGTCGGCCCGGCGGCCGGTAATGTGCAGGAACAGGTTCAGCTTGGCCGGGGCCGGCCACCAGGACCAGCCCGCGTCGTCGACTGCCCCGCTCATGGCGTGCCCTGCCCCCACTCGTCCACCAGCAGGCGCACCTTGGCGTCACCGTTGCTGGCCTCGATCCGGCGCGGCAGCGCCGGCCGTCCGGCGTCGGCCGGGTACCAGTCCAGGTACTGTACCTGCCAGCCCATCTGCTGCATGCGGCGGGGCCGGCCTTCGCCGTCGCGTTCGACCGTCTCGGGGCCGGCGGCGTCGCCGGCCACCAGGCCACGGATCCACTCCGGCAACTGGTTGACCGGAATGTCCCAGCCGGTCGCTTCCAGCAACAGCTGCTGGGCGTCCTCGCCGTCGCGCGGACCGCCTGCCAGTCCTTCCAGGCGGCCAGCTTCGGAATGGGTGTCACCGGTCAGCTTCCAGCTCTGCCGGGTCACCGGCGCGCTCAACTCCACCACGTAGCGGCGGCCTTGCTGCTTCCAGTCGATGCGACCGCTGCCGCCGTCCTTGCCCTTGCTGACCGCGACCCGGCCCTGGAAGGCCCAGTCCGGTTGTGCATGCAGGGCGGCCACGCGCGCCGCTTCGGCCTGCGCCGCTTCGGCCGAGACCGTCTCGACCACCGCCGGTGGGGGGGTCTTCTGCGTGCCCACGCTGGTACAGGCGGTCACCGCCAGGGTCGCAGCCGCCAACAGCAGCGGCCGGATCAGGGAAACACTCATGGATTGAATTTCTCGCGGGCGCGCAGCAGCGCGCGGTTTTCAGGGTCGAGCTTGGCCGCTTCGTCGAAGAAGTGGCGGGCCTCGTCATGCTTGCCCAGCACCCACAGCACCTCGCCGACATGGGCGGCGATCTCCGGGTCCTTGGCCAGGGTCCAGGCCCGGCGCAGCTGCACCAGCGCTTCGTCCTTGCGGCCCAGGCGATACAGCACCCAGCCATAGCTGTCGACGATGGCGGCGTTGTCCGGCTCGGCGACGCGGGCGCGGTCGATCAGCTCCAGCGCCTCCTGCAGGCGCCCGGTACGGTCAGCCAGGGTGTAGCCCAAGGCATTCAGGGCCGGCACGTTTTCCGGGTCGGTCACCAGGATCTTGCGCAGGTCGGCCTCGGCGCGCGGAATATCGTCACGACGCTCCCAGGTGAGCGCGCGGGCGTACAGCAGGCCATTGTCATCCGGGTAGGCGGCCAGGCCGCGGGCCAGCGCATCCAGCTCGCCAGCACTGTCATCGCCGCGCTGGCGCAGCTCGGCCTCCAGCAGATACGCGTCACGGCGCACATCATCATCGACCACCGCGTCGGACTGGATCGCGTGCACCTCATCCAGTGCCTGCGGCAGCCGTCCGGCCAGGGCCTGGGCGTTGGCCGCACGCAGGCGCGCCTCGCTCAGCTCATCACCGCCGGGCACACTGTGGTACCACTGCACCGCCTCGGGATAGCGCTTCAGGTATTCGGCGATCTTGCCCAGCAACAGGCGCTGCGCGGGGTCCGGCTTGGCCGCCTGCCGCGACAGTTCGTTGTAGAGGTTGGACAGCGCCGCCTTGTCGCCCTGCTTGGCCAACAGTGAAGCGCGCATGCCCCAGGTCTGCACATCCTGCGGGCCGAATGCCAGTACGCGCTCGGCCGCAGCCGGTTGCCCCAGGCTGTCGTAGGCGATGGCCACCGCATTGCGCAGCTCGGGGTCCTGCCGTGTCTTCGGCTCGACGTCGTGCAGCAGCGACAAGGCCTTGTCGGTCTCGCCGGCCTGCTGCAGCTGGCTGGCACGCAGCAACGCTACGCGCGGTTCTTCGGGGAAGCGCCTGACCACTTCATCGATCATGCGCCGCGCCAGGTCGGGCTTGTCCATGCGCAGGGCGAGGCGGCCGAACTCCTGCCAGGCCTCGATCTTCGGCGGAATCGCATTGGCATCGACCAGCTCGCCGAGCACCTGCGCCGGCACCGCCGGGT
Source organism: Stenotrophomonas sp. GD03777 (assembly GCF_029842485.1). Taxonomy (NCBI): domain Bacteria; kingdom Pseudomonadati; phylum Pseudomonadota; class Gammaproteobacteria; order Lysobacterales; family Lysobacteraceae; genus Stenotrophomonas; species Stenotrophomonas sp. GD03777. The sequence goes on along the minus strand of NZ_JAOCGL010000093.1, from coordinate 8,364 downwards.
CGCGGCCACCGCCGATCAGCGCGGCCAGGGCGAACTTCCAGCCGCGCTCGTCGGGGTCGGCCAGCAGCGCCTGCAATTCAGTGCGGGCGGCCTTCACATCGCCCTGGCGCATGGCCAGCGCACCGGCGGCGCTGCGCATGGTCAACGAACGCGGGGCGCGCTGCTGCCACAGGGCCAGGCCCTTGGCGGCGCTGGCGTCATCATTGGCAAGCATGGAGATACGGGTCGCGCGCTCGGCCAGGCCAGCGTCGCCGTCGGTCTGCTGCGCGGCCTGCAGGTACCAGCGCGCGGCCTCGGCCAGCTTGCCGGCCTGCAGGGCGAACTCACCGGCCATCACCGGCTCCAGCGCCAGTTCCCCGGTGGCCGCGGCCCGCACGGGGACCTTGGCCGGCACCGCCGCCAGGGCCTGGGCGCAGGCCAGGGACAGCAGCAGAACACTGGGGATGCGAATCAATGCGGGCATCGTCGGCATCGGGGCCTTAAAATGTCGTCCAATGGCCAGCAGCTTATCGCAAGCAACTGAACAATGACCCTGTGGGTGCTCGGACTGAATCACCAGACCGCACCGGTAGAGCTGCGCGAGCGCGCGGCCTTCGCCGGTGAGGCGTTGCCGCGTGCGCTGGGCTCGCTGCGCGATACCCCGCAGATCGCCGAGGCGGTCCTGTTGTCGACCTGCAACCGCACCGAGCTGTACGCCGTGGCCGAGTCGGCACAGGCGCTGGACCAGTGGCTGCGCAGCCAGGCCGGCGACCTGCAGGGCTATCTGTACCAGCATGCCGATGCCGAGGCCGTGCGCCACCTGTTCCGGGTCGCCACCGGGCTGGACTCGATGGTGCTGGGCGAACCGCAGATCCTCGGCCAGGTGAAGGACGCCTGGTCGACCGCGCGCGACCATGGCCTGCTCGGCCAGCGCCTGGACCGCCTGTTCCAGCAGACCTTCTCGGTGGCCAAGCGGGCGCGCACCGATACCCAGGTCGGTGCCAACCCGGTATCGGTGGCGTCGGCCGCGGTGCGCCTGGCGCAGAACGCGTTCGCCCGGCTGGACGACTCCACCGCGCTGCTGGTCGGGGCCGGCGAGACCATCGAGCTGGCTGCACGGCACCTGAGCGAAGGCAAGGTGCGGCGGCTGCTGATCGCCAACCGCACCCTGGCCCACGCGCAGGAACTGGCCAGCCGCCATGGCGGCGTGGCCCTGCCGCTGACCGAACTGGACCGCCACCTGGGCGAGGCCGACGTGGTGTTCTCGGCCACCGCCGCGCGCGAGCCGGTGATCCATCGCGAGATGGTGGCCAAGGCCCTGCGTGCACGCCGGCACAAGCCGATGCTGCTGTTCGACCTGGCCGTTCCGCGCGACATCGAAGCCGAGGTCGGCACGCTCAACGATGCCTTCCTCTACACCGTCGATGATCTGGAACGCGCGGTGGAAGACAACCGTCGTGGCCGCCGCGAGGCCGCCGCCGAAGCCGAGGCGATCATCGACCTGCAGGTATCGCGTTACGTCGAGACCCAGCAGGCCAGTGCCCATCAGGCGCCTTTGCGGCAGCTGCGTGCGTTCGGCGAGGCCACCCGCGCCGAGTTGCTGGAGCGCGCACGCCAGCAGCTGGCCAACGGCAAGCCCGCCGACGAAGTGCTGGAACTGCTGGCCCACGGCCTGACCAACCGCCTGCTGCACCCGCCGACCGCCGCACTGCGCGCCGCCGCGCTGAGTGGCGATGCCGACCTGACCCGCGCCGCCGAGCGCCTGTTCCCGGCCACGCCGGGCTACCGCCACCCACCCGTGAGACCCGATGACGCCGACCCTGCGCCGTAAGCTGGAAGCGCTGGCCGAGCGCCGCGAAGAACTGGAACGCCTGCTCGCCGAACCCGATGTGGTCGCCGACAACACCCGTTTCCGCGACCTTTCGCGCGAATTCGCCCAACTTGAACCGGTCGCCACTGCACTGGCCGATGAAGCCCGTGCCAAGGCCGACCTGGCGGCCGCCGAAGGCATGCGCGCCGACCCCGACCTGCGCGAGCTGGCCGACGAGGAAATCGCCGCCGCCCAGGCGCGCCTGCAGGAGCTGGAACAGGAACTGGCCCTGTTGCTGGTGCCACGCGATCCGCGCGACGAAGGCAACCTGTTCCTTGAAGTACGCGCCGGCACCGGCGGCGACGAAGCCGCGATCTTCGCCGGCGACCTGTTCCGCATGTACGCCCGCTATGCCGAACGCCAGGGCTGGAAGGTCGAGATCGAATCGGACAACCCCGGCGAGCATGGCGGCTACAAGGAAGTGGTGGCACGTGTGGTCGGCCGGGGTGCGTTCTCGCGCCTGAAGTTCGAATCGGGCACGCACCGCGTGCAGCGCGTGCCGGCCACCGAATCGCAGGGCCGCATCCATACCTCGGCGGCGACCGTGGCGATCATTCCCGAGGCCGACGAAGTCGATGACATCGTCATCAATCCGGCCGACCTGAAGGTGGATACGTTCCGCTCGTCCGGCGCCGGTGGCCAGCACGTCAACAAGACCGAGTCCGCGATCCGCATCACCCATGTGCCAACCGGCGTGGTGGTGGAGTGCCAGACCGAGCGCAGCCAGCACGCCAACCGCGACAAGGCGATGAAGCGCCTGAAGGCGCAGCTGCTCGATGCCGAGCGCCAGCGCCAGGACGCGGCACAGGCCGAATCGCGGCGCCTGCAGGTCGGCAGCGGCGATCGCAGCCAGCGCATCCGCACCTACAACTTCCCGCAGGGCCGGATCACCGACCACCGCGTGGAAGGCCTGACGTTGTACGACCTGCCCAACATCCTGGCCGGTGACCTCGACCCGCTGCTGCAGCGGCTCAGCCACGAACACCAGGTCGACGCCCTGGCCCAGCTGTCGGCGGGCTGAGCACGATGACGGCCTGGAAGCAGCGGCAGCACCTGCAGCAGGCGATCGCACGCCAGCCCGGCGACTTCGTCGCCTGGGTGATGCTGGCCGACCTGGAACTGGAAGCCGGCGACATCGCTGCCGGCGAGCAGGCCGCACGACACGCCCTGCAGCTGCGCCCGAACCACCCCGAAGCGCTGGCGCGGCTGGGCCGCGTGGCGTGGATGGCCGGCGCGCACACCGACGCGGCGAAGCTGCTCGGCCAGGCCTCGGCATTGGCCCCGCAGCACCCGGGCATCGCGCTGTGGCTGGGCCATGCGCTGGAAGATGCCGATGATGCCGAAGGCGCAGCAGCGGCCTATCGCCGCGCGCACGCGCTGATGCCGGGCGAACCCTACATCGCGGCCCAGCGCCTGGCCTGGCAGCGCCGCCTGTGTGACTGGCAGGACGTGGACACGCTGGCTGCGCAGGTACGTGCCGCGCTCGCTTCCGGGCAGGGTGCAGTGGAACCCTTCGCCTTCCTCAGTGAAGACGTAGGCGCTGCGGAGCAGTTGGCCTGTGCGCGCACACGCGCCGCGGTCGTTGCGTCGGCGGTGCGCCCCCTTCCTGCAGTGAAGGTTCGCGAGCACGGCGCGTTGCGCGTCGGCTTCCTCTCCAATGGCTTCGGCGCCCATCCCACCGGGCTGCTGACCGTGGCCCTGCTCGAACACCTGCGCCATGACCCGGCGCTGCAGCTGCACCTGTTCGCGCTGAACCGCGCCGATGGCAGCCGCATCCGCGAACGCCTGCAGGCTGCGGCCCGCCTGCATGACGTGGCCGCACTGCGGCATGCCGACATCGCGGCCCGCATCCGTGCACAGGGCATCGACCTGCTGTTCGACCTGCGCGGCTGGGGGGGCGGCGGCACGCCCGAAGTGCTGGCCATGCGCCCGGCCCCGTTGCAGCTGAACTGGCTGGCCTACCCCGGCACATCAGGTGCGCGCTGGCTGGATGCCGTGGTCGCCGACGAATTCGTGCTGCCGGCATCGCTGGAACCTCACTTCAGCGAACGCGTCCTGCGCCTGCCACGTGCCTTCCAACCCTCGGACAACACCCGCGTACTGGAACCGGCACCGTCCCGCGCCGAGTGCGGGCTGCCCGAACACGGCGTGGTGTTCTGCTGCTTCAACAACAGCTACAAGCTCAACCCGCGCAGCATGGGCCGCGCCTTCGCGGTGCTGCAGGCCGTGCCCGGCAGCGTGCTGTGGCTGCTGTCCGGGCCCGGCAAGGCCGACGCCCGCCTACGTGCGGCCGCACAGGCCGCAGCCCTGGACCCGGCGCGCCTGGTGTTCATGGCCAAGCTGCCGCATCCGCAGTACCTGGCCCGCTATCAGCTGGCCGACCTGTTCCTCGACACGCATCCGTACAACGCGCACACCACAGCCTCCGATGCGCTGTGGGCCGGCTGCCCGGTGCTGACCTGCCCGGGCGATACCTTCGCCGCGCGCGTGGCCGGCAGCCTCAACCATCATCTGGGTCTCTCGCGGATGAACGTTGCCGACGATGCGGCGTTCATCGCCATCGCCAGCGCGCTGGGCAACGACCCGGTGGCGCTGGCAGCGTTGCGTGCCGAACTGGCGCAGGCACGCGAAGACCGTGGTGTATTCGACATGGCAGGTTTTGCCCATGACCTTTCCGCCCTGCTGCAGACGCTGGCGGGCGAGCAGGGCTGGCAGGGCGTCGACACCCCCTGAGCAACCCGTGCGCTACGCTCCGGCTTCCTCCCCGCGTGGTGTGACGATGGCCAAGCTCAAGCGCAAGGACTACGACGAACTGCTGCTGCCGCTGCAGCTGGAACTGACTGCAATGGCGCGCTGGGTGCAGTACAGCGGGCAACGCCTGCTGGTGCTGTTCGAAGGCCGCGATACAGCCGGCAAGGGCGGCGCGATCCAGGCCATCAGCCAGCATCTCAACCCGCGCCAATGCCGGGTGGTGGCGCTGCCCAAGCCCACCGACCGTGAAGCCACGCAGTGGTACTTCCAGCGTTACGCCGCGCATCTTCCCGCCGCCGGCGAGATCGTGCTGATGGACCGCAGCTGGTACAACCGCGCCGGTGTTGAACGGGTGATGGGCTATTGCAGCGAAACCGAGTACCAGCAGTTCCTGCGCCAGGCGCCGGTGTTCGAACAGCTGCTGGTGGACGACGGCATCCTGCTGTTCAAGTACTGGTTGTGCGTGGACCAGGAGCAACAGGAAAAGCGCTTCGCCGAACGCCATCTCGATCCGCTGAAGGGCTGGAAGCTCTCACCGGTCGACCTGAAATCGCGCAGCAAGTACAGCGCGTACACCGAGGCACGCGAGGCGATGCTGCGCGCGACGCATCGCGAGGCGGCGCCGTGGACGCTGGTGGACTTCAACGACCAGCGGCTGGGGCGGCTGACGCTGGTGCGCAACCTGCTGGACCGGTTGCCGGACACGCGGGTGGACGCACCGTTGCCGGAGCTGCCGAAGCTGAAGGGCAAGCTGCATCGCGAGCACTACGATGTGCTGAAGCCGATCGAGGATTTCCCGGTCGAGGAATAGGGTGGGTCGGCAGGGCTTGCGGCCCTGCACCTGCCGAAGCCAGAGCAACGGCAACAGCAACAGCAACGGCGGGCTTCCTGAGGGATGGCGGGGCGGGTCCGGGTGCGGGGGGCGCTGCAAGTACGTCCATGTAAGCTCGGTCGCCGCATCCATGCGGCTCACGCCCCCGCACCCGGACCCACCCCGCCTTCGACAGATTTCCGCGATCTGTCGTTGATCCACACCATGCGTGGATGCTCTTCGAATTCAATTCGAAATATTCGATTTGTCTGGAGAATCATCCACGCATGGCGTGGATCTACCAGACATGAGGAATCTGTCAGAGGTGGGGCGGTGTCGGAGTGCGGGGTGTCAGCCGCATGGATGCGGCTGCCAAGCCTACATGGACGTACTTGCGGCGTCCCCGCACTCCGACACCGCCCCGCCACCCCACGGATAGCCCGCTGTTGCTGTTGCTTCGGCTGTTGCTGTTGCTGCCGGCCAGCGGCCGGCACTACCGCGGGTGCAGGGCCGCAGGCCCTGCCGACAAACCCACTACTTGGCAGCCGCGATCTGCTTCTCGATGTCGGCGGCGGTCACCGGGCCAAGGAACGTGTGCGCCAGCTTGCCCTGCGGGTCCAGCAGATGCGTCAGCGGCAGGCCACGCGGCGTGGCGAAGTCGGCCGGCGGATCGAACGGGTCCACGATCACGATCGGATAGGTCACCGGATGCTTGGCCAGGAACGACTGCATCTCCGGCACTTCGATGTCCTCGTAAGCCAAGCCGACCACTTCGATGTTGCTACGCATCGCATGCAGGGCCGACAGCTCGGGCATTTCCTTGCGGCACGGCGCGCACCAGGTAGCCCAGAAGTTCACCACCACCCACTTGCCGCGATGCGCGGCCAGGTCGTAGTCGCTGCCATCCACCGCCTTCATCTTCAGCGTCGGGAACTCGGCGGTGGTGCGCTCGGCCGGGGTTTCCTCGACCGGTGCCGGCGTGCTCGGCGTCGGTGCCTGCGCCGGTGGCTGGCTGCTGGCCGGTGCCGGCTCCTGGGCCGGTTTGCAGGCCGCCAGGGCCAGCAGCAGGGTCAACGGGAGCAGCAGCGGCAACGACGTCTTGCGGGTCATGGGGTGTCTCCAGAGTCGGTATAGATATCACTGACCTTGCGCTTCAGGCGTTCGCGCAGGGGCAGTCGCAGGTCATCCAGCGCCGCCAAGGCGGCACGGCCCAGGCTGTCGTCGCGGTACGGGAGGTGCTGCTCGGCTACTGGGATGCGCAGCTGGGTGCATTCGTACAGATCGGCCAGGCTGACCTGGTCCAGGTCGCGTGACAGCAGCCACTCGCCGCGCTCATCGCGGCGCAGCAGGTCGATCTCCTGCAGGTTGCAGATCAGGTCCTGCAGCAGTGAATCGGTCAGCATCGGCTCCAGCCGCAGGATCTCGTCATCGGCCAGGCCTTTGCCCTTGGCCCGTGCATGCTGGAAGCGGCCAAGCAGGCGCAGCAGCCCATAGAACTCGTACCCCTGCGGCAGGCGCAGCTCGACCGGCTGGTAGCGGAAGGCGGCCATCGAGGAGGCCAGCGACGCACCCAGCAGCACCGCCACCCAGCACAGGTAGATCCACAGCAGCAGGATCGGCACGAAGGCGACCGTGCCATACAGCTTCTGATAGGACTGGAAGCTGCCCAGATACGCGCCGATGCCCCACTTCACCAGTTCAAGGATGACCGCCGCCAGGATCGCGCCGGGCACGGCATGCCGCCATTTCACCGTGTGGTGCGGCACCACGCGGAACATCAGCGTGATGCAGACGAACTCGATCAGGATCGGTGCCAGCCGCAGCGCCAGTTCGGCCAACCAACGGCCCTCCTGGGTACCGAACAACGGCATCGCGAACACCCTCGCCGATACTGCCAGCGATGCGGCGGCAAGCATCGCGCCCAGGGTCAGCACGGTCCAGTAGACCAGGAAGCGGGTCAGCTTGGGCCGGCTCGAGCCGACCCGCCAGATCTGGTTGAAGGTCTCTTCCACGCTGTTGAGCGTGATCAGCAGTGAGGCGACCAGTGCGATGAAGCCGGCGGCCGTCAGCTGGCCGGCACTGGCCGAAAACTGCCGCAGGTAACCCTCGGCCGCGCGCGCCGCGGAGGGCACGAAGTTGGAGAACACGTAGTCGCTGAGCTGATCGCTCCAGCGGTCGAAAACGGGAAAGGCCGAGAGCACGCCGAATACCACGATGGCCAGCGGCACCAGCGCGAACACCGTGGTGTACGCCAGCGCCGCCGCTGCCTGGAACAGGCGGTCGTCGAGGAAGCGATGCCACAGGAAGCGGCCGAAACTGATGGCCCGTGCGCGATCCCGCGCGCGCTCCATCCACAGGTTGAGCGTATCCAAAGGTTCCATCGGTGGAAGGGTACCCGATGCGGAATGCTCGCAGGATAGCCATACTGGTGGCCACACGACGAGGAGAAGCGGGCACGATGGGCGAGATTCTGGTGCTGTATTACAGCCGGGGCGGTTCGGTGGCACGGCTGGCGCGCCAGATCGCGCGGGGCATCGGCGAAGTGCCGGGCATGACCGCGCGCCTGCGCACGGTGCCGCCGGTGGCCGCAGTGACCCAGACCGCGCAGCCGCCGGTACCCGAAGATGGCGCCCCCTATGTAAGCGTGCAGGACCTGGTCGAATGCCAGGGCCTGCTGCTCGGCAGCCCGACCCGCTTCGGCAACATGGCCGCGCCGGTGAAGCATTTCCTGGACGGGCTGGGCGCCGAATGGGTCAATGGCACCCTGTCCGGCAAGCCGGCCGGCGTGTTCACGTCCACCGCATCCATGCATGGCGGCCAGGAATCGACCCTGCTGTCGATGCAGGTGCCGCTGCTGCACCATGGCTGCGTGATCGTCGGCATCCCGTTCACCGAACCGGCGCTGAGCCATACCACCAGTGGCGGCACACCCTATGGCGCCAGCCACGTAGCC
>NZ_JAOCGL010000092.1:0-16679 GCF_029842485.1 Stenotrophomonas sp. GD03777 | reverse complement strand
CGCCGAGTCGCGCGAATACGTGGCCGGCGACGACGCGCGCCACATCGATTGGCGTGTGACGGCGCGCACCGGTCGCGCCCATACCAAACTGTTCCAGGCCGAACGCGAACGAGTCAGCCTGATCGTGGCCGATACCTCGCCGGCGCTGTACTTCGGCACCCGCGTGCGCTTCAAATCGGTGCAGGCCGCACGCGCCGGTGCTGTTGCCGCGTGGTCGGCGCAGCGCCGTGGCGACCGCGTGGGCGCATTGCGTGGCAGCGACCGCGAAGCGCCGATCGCTCCGGCAGGTGGGCCACGCGGCGTGCTGCGCGTGCTCGACGCGCTGACCCGCTGGTACGCACAGCCGCCAGCCGACGATCTGGGCCTGGAGCGCGCGCTGGACCATGCCGGTCGCGTGCTGCGCCCGGGGGCACGCATGCTGGTGCTGGCCGATCCGCAGCAGGCCATCCGCATTCCGCCCGCGCGCTGGAGCGCGCTGGCCCAGCATCACGACCTCAGCCTGGTGCTGCTGGTCGATCCACTGGAGCTGCGGCCACCGTCGGCGGCGTTGCAGTTCCAGACCGCGCAGCAGCGCATCGGTCTCGACCTGCGCCGCAGCGAAGTGCAGGCGCACTGGCAGGCGCACTTTGTCGAGCCGCTGCAGGAACTTCGGCGCCAGCTCGGCGCACGCCGTGTCGACGTGCAGGTGCTGTCCTCCGATGCGCCCAGCGACGCCTGGCTGGCGCCGTCGCCGACCGAGGTGCCGGCATGAGCGCCGCGCTGCCGTTGCGCGATGTGCAGCTGCCGCCAGCACCGTCATGGTGGCCGCCAGCCCCTGGTTACCTGATGATCGGCGCGGTGGTCGTGCTGGTGCTGCTGGTGATCGCCGTGGTGATGTGGCGACGTCGCCGCCGCCGCCAGCGCTGGTTGCAGCTGTTCGATCAGGAACTGGCAATCGCCCCCGACGCTACGGCCGAACTGGCGGCCATCGCGGGACTGCTGCGCCGTGCCGCACGCCATGCGAAGCCGGGCAGCGAATCATTGCGCGATGACGCCTGGTGGCAACGCCTGGACCCGCAGGGCACGTTGCCCGCTGCACGTCGCAGCCTGTTGGCCGAAGGCGCCTATCGCCCGCGCGTCGACAGCAACGACGTTGCCGCTGTGCGCAGCTGGGCCCGCGAACGCTATCTGGCGATGCTGCTGGAGCGGCGCCGATGAACCTGCTGGCAAGTTACTGGCCATGGCCGGACCTGCAGCTGGCGTGGCCGCTGGCCCTGCTGGCCCTCCCGATGCCGCTGCTGATGCGCTGGTGGAAGCGCCGTGCAGAACCCGGCGCCGCACTGCGTGTGCCCTATGCTGCCGCCGAGCTCGAAGCCCTGTCTGGTGGCGGCCGTGTTGACGCGTCGTGGCTGCGCACGCTGCTGCTGTGGCTGGGCTGGTGTGCACTGTGCATCGCGCTGGCACGACCGCAGCAGCTGGGCGAAGCCATCACCCCGCCGCAGCAGGGGCGGCAGATGATGCTGGCGATGGATGTGTCCGGCAGCATGGGCGAGGGCGACATGGTGCTGGGCGGCCAGGCGGTCGATCGCCTCACCGCGGCCAAGGCCGTGCTGGCCGACTTCCTGGATCGTCGTGCCGGCGACCGCGTTGGCCTGCTGATCTTCGGCGACCGCGCCTATACGCTCACGCCACTGACTGCGGACCTGGCCAGCGTGCGCGACCAGCTGCGCGACAGCGTGGTCGGGCTGGCCGGGCGCGAGACCGCCATCGGGGATGCCATCGGCCTGGCGGTCAAGCGCCTGCGTAGCCAGCCGGAGGGGCAGCGCGTGCTGATCCTGTTGACCGATGGTGTCAGCAATGCTGGTGTGCTGGAACCCCTGCGCGCCGCGGAAGTGGCGCGCGCCGAGGGCGTGCGCATCCACACGGTTGCGTTTGGCGGCGATGGCAGCATGCGGTTGTTCGGCATTCCGATTTCCACCGACCAGGATCCGGTCGATGAGGCCACTCTGAAGAGGATCGCCAGCATGACCGGCGGCCAGTTCTTCCGCGCGCGTGATACCGCGCAGCTGGCCGGCATCTATGCCGAGCTCGATCGCCTGGAGCCAGTGGCCGCAAAGGGCCCGAGCCTGCGCCCTCGCGAGGAACGCTATGCGTGGCCGTTGGGCCTGGCATTGCTGCTGGGCGCATTGGCATGGCTGTGGCCGGAGCGTCGCCGATGATCGCGTTTGCTTCGAATCTTCCCGACTGGAACGCGCTGCACTTCCTGCGGCCCGAGTGGTTGTGGGCACTGCTGGCGCTGCCGCTGATCATCGCGTTGGCGCTGTACCGGCAACGGCGCAGTGATGCGTGGCGGCAGGCGGTGGATGCACATCTGTTGCCACATCTGCTGGCCGCCGGCGCGAAGCGTCGTGTGCGCCTGCCATGGGCGCTGCTGCTGGGCTGGACACTGGCATCGCTGGCGATGGCCGGGCCGAGCTGGCGGCAGCAGGCGCAGCCGATGTTCCAGGCCAGCGCACCGCTGCTGGTGGTACTGGACCTGTCCAGCCGGATCAGCGCAACCGATCTGCCACCGTCGCGCCTGCTGCAGGCGCGCGCGAAAGTGGGCGAGCTGCTGCGCGCGCGCCAGGGCGGGCAGGTGGGCCTGGTGGTGTATGCCGATGATGCCTACACCGTGGCGCCGCTGACTGATGACGGCCGCAATGTTGCGCTGTATCTGGATGCGCTGTCGCCGGACGTGATGCCACGCGATGGCCAGCGTGCCGACCGCGGCATCGACTGGGCAACACGGCTGATGCGGCAGATCGGTGCGCTGCAGGGGCAGATCCTGCTGGTCAGCGATCAGGCGGATGGTGAAGCTGCACTGGCGGCAGCGCAGGCACGCAGCCTGGGCCTGCAGGTGTCGGTGCTGGGCCTGGGCACGCCTGCCGGTGCGGCCTACCGCGATGGCAGCGGGCAGATCCGCCAGGCTGCGCTGGATGAAGGCAGCCTGCGCGCGGTGGCCACTGCCGGCGGCGGCCGCTATGCACGCATCTCCGCCGATGACAGCGATCTGCGTGCGCTCGGTGTACTCGACGCGCGCGAAGGCACGCCGGCGCAGCGGCCGGGCGAAGGCAAGCAGTGGCGTGACGAAGGCTTCTGGCTGCTGCCGCCGGTGATGCTGCTGGCATTGCTGGCCTTCCGCCGTCGTGCGCTGCTGGCCGCGGTGCTCGCGGTCGGCCTCGTGCCATGGATGAATGACGCGCAGGCGCAGGCACCTGCGACGCAGGCCTCGCAACCCGCGCAGGGCACGCTGTGGAAGCGTAACGACCAGGCGCAGCATCAGCGCCTGGCCGAGGGGGTCCAGGCTTACCGCAAGGGCGACTTCGCCACTGCGCGCAGGCAGTTCGAGGGTATCGACAGCGATGCCGGCTGGTACAACCTGGCCAACACGCTGGCACGCGAAGGCAACTACGACGAAGCGATCGCCGCCTACGACCGCGCGCTGGCGTTGCATCCCGGCATGGCCGATGCGGTCGCCAACCGTGCCGTGGTCGATGCCGCGCGCAAGCGCAGGCAGTCGGGTGGCAAAGGCCAGGATCAGCAGAAGCCACCGCAGAACGGGCAGCAGAAGCAGCAGAAGCAGCAGAACGATGCCCCGGGCCAGCAGAACCCGCAGGGCCAGAAGCCGCAGCAGGGACAGCAGAATCCCGGCCAGGGCCAGCAGGGGCAGCCCAAGGCGGGTGACGACAAGAACCCGTCGAGCCCGCAGCCCGGCGAGCGCGGCCGCGATGGCCAGCAGGCGCCACCACAGGTGGAGGATGCCAAGGCACAGGCCCAGGCCGATGAGCAGCAGCGCCAGCGCATGCAGCAGGCGATGCAGCAGGCACGCGAGGGCGAGGCTGGCAAGGACGGCAAACCCGTACCGGGGGGGGAGGGCCGCACGCCGCGCGAGCGCGAGGAGCAACAGGCGGTGGAAGCGTGGATGCGGCGTGTGCCGGATGATCCGGGCGCGCTGCTGCGGGCCAAGTTCCAGCTGGAAAACGAACGCAGGAAGAGGGAAGGGCGATGACGCGGGCGATCAACATGCACGGGCACTGGTCACGGCCGGTACTGGCGGCGCTGTTGCTGTGGCTGCCGCTGCTGGCCTGGGCGCAACCACGTGCCTGGCTGGACCGCGACCGCATCGCGATGGGTGATACGGTCACCCTTAATGTCGAGAGCGATCAGGGCGCTCCCGACTTCACGCCATTGCGCACCGACTTCGACCTGAGCGGCCAGACCAGCAGCCGCCAGGTGGAATGGAGCAATGGCAGCATGCAGCAGCGCAACCTGTATGGCGTGGCGCTGACGCCGCGGCGCAGTGGTGCGCTGGTGGTACCGGGCCTGCAGGTGGGCAGTGTGCGCACTGCGCCGCTGACGCTGCAGGTCGATGCGGCCGCCGTGGCCAGGCCTGACAGCAATGCGATGGCCTTCATCGAAACCCTTGTCGATGACGATACGCCGTACGTGCAGCAGAGCGTGGGCGTGGTGGTGCGGTTGTATTTCGCCTCGCAGCTGGCCTCCGGCGAGCTGGTGCTGGATACCCCGGCGGGCGCGTCGTTGCAGCGCGTTGGCGACGACCGCACAGATGTGCGCCAGGTCAACGGGCGCCGCTACAACGTGGTCGAACGACGTTTCCTGCTGATCCCCGAGCGCAGCGGCGCGTTGCGGCTGTCCGGCGCGCGTTTCAGCGGGCGCAGTGCCGGAGGTTTCTTCGATGACTTCTTCGGGGGCGGCGATGGCCGCATGAATGCCACTGGCGCAGACCGCACGTTGCAGGTGCAGGCACAGCCGGCACAGGCGCCGCAGCCGTGGTTGCCCCTGCAGAGCCTGCAGCTGCGCTACACCAGCGCGCCCACCAGTGCCCGTACCGGCGAGGCAGCCAACGTGGTGGTCGAAGCGGTTGCCGAAGGCGCCACCCGAGCACAGTTCACCGACCTGCCGGTCCCCGATGTCGGCAACGCAGCGCAGGTGTTTGCCGAGCCGGCACAGTACGAAGAGACCTTCAACGGCAGCACGCCGCGCCTGAAGATCACCCGCCGCTATTCGATCGTGCCGCGCAAGCCGGGTTCGCTGGTGGTGCCGGGACCACGCCTGCCCTGGTGGGATGTGCGCAACGGCAAGGCACAGGAAGCCAAGCTGCCGGACCTGACGCTGGCCGTTGCGGCCGGTACCGGCGCTGCCACTGCCTCGCCGGCAGCGCTGCCACCGATCGACACCGCTGCCGCGCTGCCGGGCAGCGATGGACAGGATGCGCGTATCGCCGCGACCGATCCACGCGCCAGCGGCCTGTCCGAGCGTCCGTGGCCGTGGATGGCGGCGGCCATTGGCCTGGCGCTGCTGTGGCTGCTGACCCTGTTGTGGGGCTGGCAGCGAGGCCGACGCCCGCGTGTGGCGACGCCTGCAGCCGGCACGCCCTCTGTGCCGACCGTGGTGAGCGGACGCGCGGGCCTGGCCGAACTGCGCCGTGCGCTGGATGGTGAAGGCTTCGACCAGGTGGAGGCACGGCTGTGTGCGATGGCCGGTGTGAAACGCATCGAGCAGGTCATCGCCCGGCTGGATGACGCGGCCCAGCGCCAGGTATTGCTGGACCTGCAGCAGGCGCGCTGGGGCGGGCAGGGCGAACTGGCCCCGTTGCGCGCGCGCCTGCGTGAGGTCTTCCGTGACGGACCGCACTGGTCGGCGGCAACCGGCGCCGCCGACACTGGCCTGGCGCCGCTGTATCCAACGCGGCGAACCTGAACCGGCGCCGCTTGCGCGCTTTGTTAGAGTGCATTCATTTTTCGAGGAAACCCGCGCATGACAGCAGCTGCTGCCGACAAGAAGAAGTTGCCCCTGCATTGGAAGATGGGCATCGGCTTTGCGATCGGCCTGATCCTGGGACTGATCGTGCACGCCCTGGGCGGCAGCGTCGATGGCCTGCAGGCCGGTGCCAAGTGGGTCATGGACTACGTCACCACCCCGGCGTCGGGCCTGTTCCTCAACCTGATCTTCATGCTGATCGTGCCGCTGATCTTCTCGGCGCTGATCATGGGCGTGTCGGAGATGGGCGACATCCGCGCCCTGGGCCGCATCGGCTGGAAAACCCTGGCCTATACCGTGCTGCTGTCCGGCATTGCCGTGGGCATCGGCCTGGTGCTGGTCAACCTGCTCAAGCCGGGCGTCGGCGTGGATCCGCAGGTCGCCGCGATGATGCTGTCGGAGAACGCCGAGCGCAGCAAGGAAATCGTCGCTGGCATCCATGGCACGCCGAAGGGCATGGACATGCTGCTGTCGATCGTGCCGAGCAATGTGCTGCAGGCCGCGTCGGACAATGGCGCGATCCTGTCGCTGATGTTCTTCGCGCTGATGTTCGGCATCGGCATGGTGCTGACCGACAATGAGAAGGTCGCCCCGTTGCGCCGCGCCATCGAAGGCGTGTTTGAAATCTCGATGACCCTGATCAACCTGGTCATCCGCTTGGCCCCCTATGCAGTGGCCTGCTTCATGTTCAATCTGGCCGCGCTGTTCGGCTTCGAGCTGATCATCCGCCTGGGCGCGTACGTGGGCGTGGTGGTGCTGGCGCTCGGCCTGCACATGGTCGTGACCTACGGTACTGCCGTATGGCTGTCTGGCCGCTCGCCGCTGTCGTTCTTCCGCGATACCCAGGAAGCGACGGTGATGGCGTTCTCCACCGCCTCCAGCAACGCGACCCTGCCGACCGCACTGCGCGTGGCGGACCAGATGGGCCTGCCGCAGCGCGTGTCGCGCTTCGTGCTGACCGTGGGTGCCACCGCCAACCAGAACGGCACCGCCCTGTTCGAGGGCGTGACGGTGATCTTCCTGGCCCAGTTCTTTGGCGTGGACCTGAGCATTGGCCAGCAGATCATGGTGATGGCGGTCTGCATCCTCGGCGGCATCGGCACTGCTGGTGTGCCGTCGGGCTCGCTGCCGGTGGTGGCGATGATCTGCGCGATGGTCGGTGTGAATCCGCTGGGCATCGGCCTGATCCTGGGCGTGAACCACTTCCTGGACATGTGCCGTACCGCCCTGAACGTGACCGGCGACCTGGCCCTGACCACGCTGGTGGCCAAGGGCGAGTCGCATGACGGACCGGCGCTGGGCACGCCCCTCGATTGAACGCGCCCTGAATGCCATGGATACTATCCCGACGCATGGAAGGCGTCGGGATTGGCGCCGTGCGAAAGGGAGCAGAAATGAGGATTTCGTACGTGATGGTCGCCGCCCTGGGCCTGCTGGCTTTCGACGCCAGTGCCCAGAAGGCCTGTGAAACCAACTACACCAAGACCGGCAGCTTCTTCGCCGGGCGCACCTTCACCACCTGGGACGTGGTGCCCAACGTTACCCCGGCCGACGCTCTCAAGCGTATCCAGATCGAGGGCGTGAAGTCGGGCCTGAAGGTGGCCAGCGTGGACAAGGACCTGGGCATGCTGACCCTGGAACAGAACGTCCAGTTCAATGGTGGCCAGACCACCCTGCCGTGGAACGTGCTGGTTGAAGCCGAGGGCAAGGGTTCGAAGATCACCGTGACCAAGACCACCCCGGCCACCTACGCCACTGGCGAGGACTTCCAGAAGAAGTCGATGTGTGGCGTGATCGAGGCTGCCGCGCCCAAGTAAGGGGTTGGCGGGACCAGATCCCTTTCACTGGCAAGCGATCTGGTCCTACGCCTGAACCCGGCCCCGGGTCTGTGGGACAATAGGCCGCCCGCACGTCCGCGGCCGCCTCCCGATTCCGACAGAACCATGACGCAGCCTACCCGTCGCCAGTTGGCCAACGCCATCCGCTTCCTCGCCGCCGATGCGGTTGAAACCGCAAAGTCCGGCCACCCCGGCATGCCCATGGGCATGGCCGACATCGCCGAAGTCCTCTGGAACGACTACCTCCGCCATAACCCGAGCAACCCGCACTGGTTCAACCGCGACCGTTTCGTGCTGTCCAACGGCCACGGTTCGATGCTGCAGTACGCGCTGCTGCACCTGAGCGGTTACGACCTGCCGATCGAGCAGCTCAAGCTGTTCCGCCAGCTGGGCAGCCACACCGCCGGCCACCCGGAGCGCCACGAGACCCCGGGCGTGGAAACCACCACCGGCCCGCTGGGCCAGGGTTTCGCCAATGCCGTCGGCTTCGCCCTGGCCGAGAAGCTGCTGGCACAGCGCTTCAACCGCCCGGAGCTGGAAGTGGTCGACCACCGCACCTGGGTGTTCATGGGTGATGGCTGCCTGATGGAAGGCGTGTCGCACGAAGCGGCCTCGCTGGCCGGCACCTGGGGCCTGCACAAGCTGGTCTGCTTCTGGGACAACAACCACATCTCGATCGACGGCAATGTCGAGGGCTGGTTCACCGACAACACCCCGGAGCGTTTCGAGGCCTATGGCTGGAACGTGGTTCGCGATGTTGACGGCCACGACCCGGACAGCATCAAGGCCGGCATCGAGGCCGCGCTGTCGCAGAGCGACAAGCCGACCCTGATCTGCTGCCGCACCACCATTGGTTTTGGTTCGCCGAACAAGGCGGGCAAGGAATCCAGCCACGGTGCCCCGCTGGGCAAGGACGAGCTGGAAGCCACCCGCAAGCAGCTGGGCTGGGAGTACGGCCCGTTCGAGATCCCGCAGGCGATCTACGACGGCTGGCGCGCCAATGGCGCCGGCACCCTGCGCCAGGCCGAGTGGGAACAGCTGTTCGACAAGTACGCCAGCCAGTATCCGGCGGAGGCGGCTGAGCTGACCCGCCGCTCGCACGGCGAGCTGCCGGCCGACTTCGTTGCCAAGGCCGATGCCTACATCGCCCAGGTGGCCGCTGAGGGCCCGACGATCGCCTCGCGCAAGGCCTCGCAGCTGGCCATCGAAGCCTACGCCCCGCTGCTGCCGGAAATCGTCGGCGGCTCGGCCGACCTGGCGCACTCCAACCTGACCCTGTGGAAGGGCAGCAGGTCGGTCGCCAGCGACGACGCCAACGCCAACTACGTGTACTACGGCGTGCGCGAGTTCGGCATGACCGCCATCGCCAACGGCCTGGCCCTGCACGGTGGCTTCATTCCGTTCGACGCCACCTTCCTGGTGTTCAGTGATTACGCCCGCAACGGCGTGCGCATGAGCGCGCTGATTCCGGCCCACGCCATCCACGTCTATACCCACGACTCGATCGGCCTGGGCGAAGACGGCCCGACCCATCAGCCGGTGGAGCACCTGGCCTCGCTGCGCTACATCCCGAACAACGATGTGTGGCGCCCGTGCGATGCGGTCGAGTCGGCCGTGAGCTGGAAGGCCGCGATCACCCGCCAGGACGGCCCGAGCTGCCTGGTGTTCAGCCGCCAGAACCTGCCGCACCAGCCGCGCAGCGCCGAGCAGATCGCCCAGATCGAGCGCGGCGGTTACGTGCTGGCCGATGCTGCCGGTACCCCGGACGTGATCCTGATCGCCACCGGTTCGGAAGTCTCGCTGGCTACCGAAGCCAAGGCCCAGCTGGATGCGGCCGGTATCAAGACCCGCGTGGTCTCGATGCCGTCCACCGACGTGTTCCTGCGCCAGGATGCGGCCTACCGTGAATCGGTGCTGCCGAACGCGGTGCGCAAGCGCGTGGCCGTGGAAGCTGGCGTCACCGGTTTCTGGCGCCAGTTCGTAGGCCTGGACGGTGCCGTGATCGGTATCGACACCTTCGGTGCTTCGGCCCCGGCCGACCAGCTGTACAAGCACTTCGGCATCACCACGGCGCACGTGGTGGAAGCTGCCAAGGCGCTGTAAGCAGCCTCTCGGCGCAACAAAGGAAAGGCCGGCGCAAGCCGGCCTTTCTCGTTGCCGGAAGAAAAAGGGGACGGAGGGAATCAAGTCGTATGTGCACAAACGACTTGATTCCCGCCGTACCCTTTTTTCAGGCGGTGCGTGCCAGTGCCAGGCGCAGCAGCCGCGCGTCCAGGCGTTCGGCGAAATCTTTCGGTGCCTGCAGGCCCATGCGCTGCAGGTACACCGCATCGCCGTCGCCGGCCGGTTGCCGCAGCGCTGCCCAGACGGTGCGCAGCTTGTCGCTGCGGGTCTGCGTGTTGGCCTTCAGCCACGCCAGCGCTTTGACCAGCACCTGCTCGATCTCGTTGAAATCGCTGCCCAGCGGGTAGTCCGGCAGGCTGCCATCGGCACGGAATGGGGCCAGTGCCGCGGCCAGTGCCTGCGGCGTGTTGCGCTGCTGGCGCTGCGGGTCGGGCTGGGACGCCGCCAGCAGCTTGCGCGAGGCGTGTGCCTGCTGCAGCAGATCGCCCTGGAAGGGCGCTTCGGTGATCGCGGTCATCGCATGCACGCAGTCTTCGTCGGTCAGGCCGCGCAGATCGGCGATGCCGTATTCGTTGAGGTAAATGTCGCGCAGGTGGCGCGGGATGGTGGTGTGGCCGTAGTTCCAGCGCACGTTCGATTCCCGGTGGCCCTTGTCATCGCGTGCGGCACGGAACATCAGCACGCTGCGCGCTTCCGGCAGGGCATGTGCCATCGCCACGAAGTTGTACTGGCCGCCCACGCCGGACACCACGCGTCCATCGTCCAGCGCGTCCGATACCGCCGCGCCGAGCGCGGTAGCCATCATGCAGGAATTGAAGAAGCGCGCATGGCGGCGCTGCAGGCGCTCCAGTGCCTCGTTACCGCCATACAGCTGGTTGATCTCGCTGATGCGGCGCATGCCGATCGCACGGCATTCGTCTTCCGGCAGCGTGCGCAGCCACTCGTAGAACTCCGGTGAGCCCAGGTAGAACGCACCGTGCAGGTACTCGCCTTCGGCGGCCAGGGTGGCATGGTCGATGGACAGCGTGCTGCCATTTTCGATGCGTTGCATCAGCGCCAGGTCGTCGTGCACCTTGCGCTTGATCACCCCGGTCTGCACCAGCCTGCGGAAGCCCTCGTTGAGCATCTCGCTGCAGCCGTACAGTCCCACTTCGAACGGGTCCACGCCGCCGATCTCCTGCACCAGCGGGTGGCTGGCCAGCTGCGGATCAAGTGCATGCAGCACGCGGCGGTAGCGCGCGTTGTCGGTGTGGCGCAGCACCAGCGCATGGCTGAGCGCGTCGGCCAGCGTGCCGATGCCGATCTGCAGGGTGCCGCCGTCGCGCACCAGGGTGCTGGCATACAGGCCGATGGCGTAGTCGGCATCGCCGACCGGCTGCCGCGGCAGCCCGAACAGCGCCGGGTACGGTGGCGGTGGGGTGATCACCAGATCGAAGAACGACACATCGACCGTCGCCGAGCCGGCCAGGTAGGGCAGCTGCGGATCGATCTCGGCGATCAGCAACGGGCGCGGCAGGCCGCGCGCGGTCATCGCATCGAGCGTGTCCTGGGTGATGTCGTTGTTGCACGACAGCGAAAGCCGGCGGTCATTCGGCCGCATCGCCACCTTCTGCACGATCACCTGCGGTGCGCGCTGAGCGACCGCATCGGCGGCGTGGGTGTAGTTCAGGCTGGTATAGCTGGATTGCGCCTGCCGCGAACCGAGCAGGGCGCCGGACTGCATGTAGAACTCTTCCACCTGCACGTGCGCTGGCAACGCGTCGCGCGCGATCGCATCGGCATAGGCCAGGCGCGGGAAATCGTCGCCGAAGTGGCGCTGCGCAAACGGCGCCAGGAAGCGTGCCTCCAGGCCGTTGCCACGCGCGTTCGGCGGATTCAACGACAGCGCGGTGTACAGCTGCAGCGGCCGTGAGGGATCGTGCTCGACGCGCGCATACAGGGCGTTGAGCAGCCGATGTGGCTTGCCCAGCGCCAGCGGTGCCCCGATCCGCAGCGGCCCGTCCACGCGCGCTAACAACCAGTCGACGGCGGCGTCCAGGTCGGTGAGGTGTTCGGTCATGCGTGGCGGTCCTGCGTGCGGGGGAGTGCGGGCATTACAGCATGTCGGGCTTGAACCGCCGTCGACGCGAGACTTCCACGCCGGACACCATGAACTGCCCGTCGCCGCGGTAATGCACCGTGCGCGGCAGTTTCGGCCGGGACGCAACATGGGCGCGCACGATCTCCCAGATGAACAGGTTGCTCGACGCCACCTGGCTGTCGTCGTACAACCGGCATTCGAAGTTCGAGTGGCATTGCCCGACCAGCGGCGCACCGACCTCGCGCGCGGGCAGCGCATCGAGCCCGAAACGGGCGAACTTGTCGACCTCGCGGCCGCTGCAGTTGCCGATGTCCACCACGGTATCGAGCAGTTCCACGCCGGGTACGTTGATCACGCACTCGCCACTGCCGACGGCCAGTGCATGGCTGTGGTTTTCATTCCACAGGTAGGTGGCGACCAGCGACGGCGAGAAGCCCATCACCATGTGCCAGCCCATCGTCATCAGGTTGCGCTGGCCGCGCCAGGCGGTGCTGACCAGCACGATCGGGCCGGGTTCGAGGAAGCGTCGGGCCTGCTCGACCGGGAATTCCTTCTTGGGAAGCGCTTTCATCCGAAGCCTCGGCCGGGAGTGCTCGATGCTGGCGCAAAGCCGATGAATCCGGAGTCGAGGGGCTTGACAGGAGGTTCGATTACGCGCGTAATCAGATTATCGATTACGGATGTAAACAATGATCCCGATCAGCGAAGCCGAAGCCGTTGTGATGGAGGTGCTGTGGCAGCAGGCACCGCGCAGCGCCGATGATGTGGTGGCTGCGCTGGCTCACCGCGACTGGGCCGAGCCGACCATCAAGACCCTGCTCAACCGCCTGCTGACCAAGGGCGCCATCGCCGCTGAGCGCGATGGCCGGCGATACCTGTACCGGCCGCTGCTGCAGCGTCAGGCGTGGGTGGAGGCGCAGAGCCGGGACTTCATCGGCCGTGTCTTCGAAGGCCGCGTGGCACCGCTGGTGGCGCACTTCAGCGAACGTGGCCAGTTGAGCGCGCAGGACATTGCCGAACTGAAGAAGCTGATCCAGGAGCTGGATCATGACTGAGCTGCTCGGCGGACTATGGCAGGCCAGCCTGTGGCTGGCGGCAGGCGTGATCATGCTGGCTGTGCTGCGTCCGTTGCTGCTGCGGCTGGGTGGCGTTGGACTGGCCTATCGCAGCTGGTGGTTGCTGCCGATGCTGCTGTTGGCGCTGATGCTGCCGCTGCCGCAGGTTGCGCTGTTGCAGCAGGTACCGACGTTGCCGCTGAAAGTGATGCCCGGTGCCATCGATGCGCTGAGCCGACCGTCGCTGCCATGGGGTGGGCTGTTGCTGGCGCTGTGGGCGACGGGCGCAGGTGCCTGCCTGTTGCGCGACCTGCGCGCGCAGCGTCGCTTCGAACGGCGCATGGGCCCGCTGACGCCGCGCACCGATGGCAGCTGGCAGGCCAGTGGCGACCCCGGCCTGCCCGCGCTGGTCGGGCTGTGGCGGCCGCGCATCGTGGTCGGTCCTGACTTCGATCAGCAGTTCAGCGCGCAGGAACAGAGCCTGATCCTGCAGCACGAGCGCAGCCACCGCCGCAATGGCGATCACTGGGCCAATGGTGCGTTGCTGCTTATGCGTGCGGTGTTCTGGTTCCACCCGCTGGTGCTCTGGGCTGCACGCTGCTTCCTGCGCGACCAGGAACTGGCCTGCGATGCCCGCACCATCGCCCCGCAGCCTGCGCTGCGCGGGCTTTACGCCAGCACGCTGCTGAAGGCGCAGCTGGTCCACCCGGTTGCGCCAGCGGTCTGCCATTGGCGCAGCCAACCCGTGTTGAAGGAGCGTATCGCCATGTTGAAGCAGTCCAAGCGGAAGGCATTGCCGTGGGTATCGGGGCAGGTGCTGGTCGTCGGGTTGTGCCTGGGAATGGGCGCATTGGCGTGGGCCAGCCAGGGCGATGCGATGGCTGGCCGCCCGGCAGCGGCGGTCATGGATCGGGAGATCCAGGTCGTCAAGATGCCACCGCCTTCCTATCCGAAATCCGCGGTCGAGGAGCGCCAGGTGGGCGTGGTGAACCTGCGCGTGGAAGTGGATGCCAGCGGCCAACCCACCGATGTCAGGGTGCTCAGTGCCACCAATCCGGGCGTGTTCGACGCGGTGTCGATCACCGCAGCGCGCAGCTGGACCTATCGGCCGGCGATGAAGAACGGCAAGCCGGTGGCAGGCGCAGTGAAGATTCCGATCACCTTTGCGATGGACAACAGCGAGGACGCCCAGTGAAGTCCGCGCCGCTGCTCGTGGTGGCGGCGCTGATGATGGGGTGTGCGAGCCAGGAACGGCTGGCCACCGTGCACACCCGCAGCGAGAATGTCGGCCACCAGCGACTGCAGCCGCAGGCGGGCGGTGGCAGTGGGCAGTTGCAGGCATATTCGCTGGGTGCGACCGAGGGCTACCGGATGCCGCAGTTGTACGCGGCACCGGCCCCGGAGGTCGGCGATCGTGACCCGCGTGCGGAACTGGCGCCGACCACGATCTGCCTGCAGGTGGTGGTTGATGCCAACGGCGTCGTCGAGCGCAGCCTGCCATTGACCGATCGCCCGGAGTGCGCGGCAGGTGCTGCGGGCGAGAATGCGCCCCTGCTGCAGGCTGCGCAGGAGGCCGTGGCGATGTGGAAGTACTCGTCCGCAGCGGTCTGCCACTTCGCGGCTGGCAAGGTGCCTGCCGACCGCGGTGACTGCCGGGGCGCCGAACGGGTCGAGCCGGTGGCGGTCACCCTGCAGTACGCCTTCACCTTCGAGATTGTGAAGGGCCAGCATGTGGTGCGCACGCAGGGAAAATGAACGCTCGCGGTCCGTGATGGAAACCGATGGCGCCGGGCTCTGCCCGGCGTACGTCAGGCCCCGCCCTGGATGTTGGCCTTCACCGCCGGCTGCATCAGCTTCGGTTCTTCCAGCGTAGCATCGCGGGCCTGGCGCACGCTGACGAACTCCGCCTCGGCCACGCCGTCATTCACGTGGATGTTGTGCGCGCGCTGTTCGCCGATGGTGGTTTCGTTGGCGAAATCACGCCCGCCCGGGCCGTAGTCGTGGCAGACGAAAACCCGGGTGGTATCGGGCAGCGCCAGCAGGCGCTGGATCGAGCGATACAGCTGCGCGGCATCGCCACCCGGGAAATCGCAGCGTGCGGTGCCGCCGTCGGGCATGAACAGCGAATCGCCGGTGAACAGCGCATCGCCGATCAGGTAGGCGATGCTGTCGCTGGTGTGGCCGGGCACGGCGATCACCTGTCCTTGCAGCTCGCCAATGGCAAAGGTTTCGCCGTCGCTGAACAGGTGATCGAAGATCTCATCGGCGGCCGGAAGCTGCAGGCCATAGCGCGGCGCGAACGTGGCCTGCACCGCGCGGATGCCTTCACCGATGGCCAGCGTGGCGTGCGGGAAGCGCTGCTTGAGCCGGCGCCCGGCCGACACATGGTCCGCATGGGCATGGGTTTCCAGCAGCCAGCGCAGCTGAAGGTCCTGCTGTTCGATGGCCTGCAATGCCCCGCGCAGCGGTGATTCGCTGCTGGCGTCGGTGTCCGGGTCGTAGTCCAGGACCGGGTCGATCAGCGCCGCCTCACTGCTGGCCGGATCGCTGACCAGGTAGCTGAAGGTATTGCTGTCACGGTGGAAGAACGACTGCACCTGGACCGGCATCGGAATTCTCCTCAGCGCGTGCCGAGCACGCGGTTCAGCAACTGCGCCAGGTTCTCGCCGGCCAGTCGCAGCTGCGCTTCGGCCAGCGGCCGGTAGCGCTCGGTGTATTCGTCACCGATTTTACGCGTGGCCGGATAAACGCCAGCTTGCATGGAAATGCGGCAGCTGGCCTCGGCCCAGGTCTGTGGGTCGCGCTGCGGGTTGGACTGGCGCGCCAGCTTCGGCGCGCGCTGGCTCTGCAGCAGCGGCAGGTAGCCGGCGTCGTCCAGCTTGCGGGTGTTGAGCATGCCGCTGTCCCACAGCGAGTGCAGGTTGGTACCGCGGTTGCCGAACTGCAGCTGGAAATCGTTGCCGCCCTTGTCATGAGCGTAACCGGCATGCATCGGCTGGTGGATGTCGCCGACCAGGTGCACGACGAACTTCAGTGCCTGCAGGCGCTCGCCATCGGTCAGGCTGCGGTCGCCCAGGATGGCGCTCTGTGCTTTCAGGGCCTCGACGATGCAGTTGCCGTTCCTGCAGTGCTTCGGTGCTTCGTAATGGCAGTCGTCTTCGGCGATGTTGACGTAGTGCCAGCCGGCCGAACGACGGCCCAGGCCGGGGTCCTTGGCGCGCAGCTGGTCGGCCCACGGCGCGATGCTGGCCAGGGTGGCGTCCGCTTCGGTGGCCAGCAGGCGGTCCACTTCGGCGCGGGCGGCGGGGTTGAGGCGGGCGTCGGCGACTTCGGCAACCAGGCGGTGGCCTTGCGCG
Source organism: Stenotrophomonas sp. GD03777 (assembly GCF_029842485.1). Taxonomy (NCBI): domain Bacteria; kingdom Pseudomonadati; phylum Pseudomonadota; class Gammaproteobacteria; order Lysobacterales; family Lysobacteraceae; genus Stenotrophomonas; species Stenotrophomonas sp. GD03777. Next base: position 427 of record NZ_JAOCGL010000092.1, on the reverse strand, counting down.
CCCCAGGCATGGGCGGGGGCGGAGACGGACAGCAGGGCCGGCACCAGGGTGGCGGCGAGGAACAGGGAGTGCAGGGCTTTCATGCACATATTCTAGCGGGGTAGGTGGATTGAAGAGCGGCGCGTTCCTGTCTGCTGGGGGCTGGCTGCAGAGGCAGGCGCTGCGGGACACGCTGCAAGTACGTCCCTGTAAGCTCGGCCGCGGCATTCATGCCGCGGACGGTCCCGCAGCGCCTGCCCCTGCAGCCCCATCCAACATGGCTGCGGAGGCGGATGCAAACGTCAAAGGCAACATCAAGAACAAATGCAGGATCAAAATCCGCCTTTTGCAATTGCAGGCAACCATTACGCCTCGGATGTACAGGCTCTGCTCCCCGCCTCGCCCCAGCTCCGGAACCGCTTCAGTCCCAGGCACAAAAAAGCCCCGG
>NZ_JAOCGL010000091.1:0-16861 GCF_029842485.1 Stenotrophomonas sp. GD03777 | reverse complement strand
CAGCAAGGGGTCGGATCCGTTTTCTGAAGGAAAACGGCTCTGACCCCGGAACGCGGCCCGGAAACGAAAACGCCCACCGGGTGGTGGGCGTTTTCGTGGCGTGTTGGCATGCGGCCAACCGGCCGTTACATCACCTTCGACTGCTCCAGCTCCACCTGCAGGGTGCTCGCCAGCTCATCGCGCGACACTTCGAACTGCTGCTCGCGCAGCAGGTCCTTCACCGCCACCACGCCGCGCGCCAGCTCGTCTTCACCGGCCAGCACCACGAAGCGGATGCCCGCCTTGGCCGCGTACTGGAACTGCTTGCCGATCTTCTTCGGCTCCATCTGCACTTCGGTATTGATGCCACCGGCGCGCAGGCGGCGGGCGATGTCCAGCGACTGCGGCATGCCCTGCTCGTCCATCAGCGCCACCAGCGCCTGCACGCTGCTGGCCTCGATGCCATCGATCAGGCCGGCCTCGCGCAGCTGCCAGAACAGGCGCGACAGGCCGATGGAAATGCCCACGCCCGGCAACTTGGACTTGCTGTAGTGGCTGGCCAGGTCTTCGTAGCGGCCGCCCGAGCAGATCGAGCCGATCTGCGGGTGGTCGGTCAACGTTGTCTCGTAGACGGTGCCGGTGTAGTAGTCCAGGCCGCGCGCAATGGAGAAGTTCAGGCAGTACGCGGTTTCCGGCACGCCCAGCGCCTGCACCAGCTGCAGCACTTCGCGCAGTTCGGCCACGCCGGTACGCAGGATCTCCGAAGAACCGGCGTCGGCTTCAAGCGTTGCCAGCTGCGCCAGCGCATCGGCATGGCCCTGCGAACGCACGGCCACAAAGGCCAGGATCTTCTCGACCTGCTCGCCCGGGATGTTGAAGCCCTCGCCCACCAGCGTCTCGCGCACGTAATCGGCGCCGCGCTTGTCCAGCTTGTCCACTTCACGCAGCACCGCCAGCTGGCGCTCGCCTTCGGCCACGCCCAGGCTTTCGAAGAAGCCGCGCATGAGCTTGCGGTTGTTCAGCTGGATGCTGAAGTCGCCGATGCGCAGCTCCGAGAACACGGCGTGGATGACCGCCAGCACTTCGGCATCATAGCGAACGCTCAGGCTGTCCTTGCCGATCACGTCGATGTCGCACTGGTAGAACTCGCGGAAACGGCCGCGCTGGGCACGCTCGCCGCGGTAAACGCGCTGCATCTGGTAGCGACGGAACGGGAAGGTGAGTTCGTGTTCGTGCTCGGCCACGTAGCGTGCCAGCGGCACGGTCAGGTCGAAGCGCAGCGCCATCTCCGGCAGCGAACGGTCGCCCGATTCGGCCGCATTGGCCAGCGCACCGGTGGACTGCACGAAGTACACCTGGCGCTCGGTCTCGCCGCCGGACTTGGTCAGCAGCACATCGGACAGCTCGAACACCGGCGTCTCCACCGGCAGGAACCCGAAGCGCTCGTAGTTGCGGCGGATCACGTCCAGCATGCGCTGGAACGCAATCTGCTCGCGCGGCAGCAGTTCAAGGGTGCCGGGCGGGGTACGGGGCTTGATCACGGGCGGAACTCCTGCTGGAACGGGACGTGGGAGGGGGCGACATTCTAGCGCCCCCGCCTCGGGCAGGGTCGAACGGCCGCTTGAAGTATCATAAGGCCCTCCCCGCCCGCGATACGCCCCCGCAACATGTCACGGCCTTCCGGCGCTCCGCCCGCCACCAACGATCCCGCCTCGCCGTCCTGCACCACGCTGGACTGCCTGCACTGCTCGGTTCGCCACCTTGCGGTGTGCTCGGCGCTGTCGCCCGATGAAGTGCAGGCGCTGGAACAGGTCACCGTTTCGCAGCAGGTCAGCATGGGCAGCACGCTCGCCCGCACGGGTGAAGAACGCGACCATGTCTATACATTGACTGCCGGCGCACTGCGCCTGGTACGCACCCTGGCCGACGGCCGCCGCCAGATCAACGGCTTCGTGCTGCCCGGCGACTACCTGGGCCTGAGCGGCAGCGACCATCACCGCTACGACATCGAAGCCATCGCCGACAGCCGTGTCTGCCGCGTCGCGCTGCCACAGATGAAGGCGCTCCGCAGCCGCTTCCCGCACCTGGAGCGCAAGCTGCTGCAGCGTGCCTGCCAGGAACTGGATGCCGCGCAGGACGCTGCACTGGCGCTGGCACGCCTGCAGCCGGCCGAGAAGCTGGCCGATTTCCTGCTGCGCCTGGCCGCGCGTGAAGCCAGGCTGGGCGGCGACGGCCTGCGCGTGTCGCTGCCGATGGGCCGAGGCGACATCGCCGACCATCTGGGTCTGACCATGGAAACGGTCAGCCGCACCTTCACCAAGCTGCGCCAGCAAGGGCTGATTGCCCTGCCCCACCTGAACGTAGTGGAGATCCTCGACGAGGACGGGCTGCGCACGCTGGCCGGTGAAGGGTTGATCTGACCGCACTGCGGTTGCTGGGATTGCCGGCCAGCGGCCGGCAATCCCATCCATCTCCGATCAACGCAACAACACCTCGCGCAACGCCGCGTAATCGGCGGCCAACGGTTCGGCGTGCGCCGCCCGTTGCAACAACGCATCCAATGCCGGCGGCACGGCCACAGGTTCGCCGATCAACGGCTCGACCACGGCCTCGAACTTGGCCGGATGCGCGGTGGCCACCACCGCCCAGTCGCCCTTGGCACCACGGGCGCGCAGGTCCTGCAGCACCTTCACCGCCGTAGCCGTATGCGGGCAGAACAGCTCGCCCGTGCTGGCATGCGCGGCGGCAATGGTGGCCCGGATGGTCACGTCATCCACCGCAAACGCCCGGAAGGCAGCACGCAGTTCGGCATCGTCGCCCTGGTAGAGCCAGCGCAGGCGTTCGAAGTTGCTTGGCGCACCCACGTCCATTGCATTGGCCACGGTGGCCACACTGGCCTGCGGCTGGTAGTCGCCGCCACTGAAGTACGCGGGCAGCACGGCATTGGCATTGGTGGCCAGCACGATCTGCCCGATCGGCACGCCCAGCGCGCGCGCCAGCACTGCGGCCATTGCGTTGCCCAGGTTGCCGGTCGGCACCACCAGGTTGAGCCGGCGACGATGCAACGCGTAGTGGCTCAGTGCCGCATGTGCGTAGTAACTCATCTGCGGCAGCAGGCGACCGAGGCTGATGCTGTTGGCCGAGCTCAGCGGCACCTGTGCCTGCAGTTCGCGGTCGGCCAGCGCCTGCTTGACCATGGCCTGGCAGTCATCGAAGGCACCGGCCACGCGCAGCGCCAGGATGTTGTCACCAAAGCAGCCGAGCTGGTGCGCCTGGCGCGGTGACACGCGGCCATCCGGATACAGCACCACCACGCGTACGCCTGGCTGGCGATGGAAGGCCGCGGCAACGGCGGCGCCGGTATCGCCAGAGGTGGCGACGACGATGGTCAGGTCACGGTCCTTGCCGGCCTGCAGCCGCGACAGCGTACCGGCCAGGAAACGCGCACCAATGTCCTTGAACGCCGCCGTCGGCCCATGGAACAGTTCCAGCACGTGGTCACCGTCGCCGAGCGCACGCAGCGGCACCGGGAAGTCGAACGCCTCGCGGCAGATCGACGGTAATCCGGCCTCCAGCGCATCTCCGGCGAAGAACGGTGCCAGCAGGTCTGCAGCGGTATCGGCCAGGGTCGCACCGGCTTCCAGCTCACGTGGCGCCGGCAGTACCTGGGGCACGTACAGGCCACCATCGGGCGCCAAGCCTGCAGCGATGGCCGCACTGAGGCCAACGGCCGGGGACCGGCCGCGGGTCGAAACGAATTGCATGGGTTCAGTATCCAAAGAGGGAGAAGGATTCAGCACAGCCGGGCTCCGGGCGCATCCAGCGGCGACACCCAGGCATCGCTGTCGAAGCCGGCAGCAGCGAATGCCGCCTGCACCGGCGCCGCGGCAGCGTGGGCCTGGTCGGCATCTTCGAACCAGGCGAACACGCTGGGGCCGGCACCGGAGATGCCTGCGCCCATTGCACGGGCTGACAACGCCGCATCACGAGCCGCCTCGAAGCCGCCGATCAGTCCCGCCCGTCGCGGCTCCACCAGCACATCGCGCAGGCCAGCGCGGACCAGCGCCGCGTCGCTGCGATGGCAGCCGCTGAGCACCAGCGCAAGATTCGCACTCTGCGCCACGAATTCACCCAGCGCATAGCTGCCTTGCAGCGCCTGGCGTGCCAGACGGGTTTCCAGCACCGCGTGCGGGTGCACCAGCAGGCTGTGCCAACTGGCTGGCACAGGGATCGGCAGCAGGCGGTCGGCCGTGCACAACGCCAGCCCGCCGAGCAGCAGCGGCCCCACGTTGTCACCATGGCGGCCCCCACTGGCCACGGCCTCGCCGTCCAGCGCAAACGGGTACAGCGCCTCGCGCGCGAGTGGCGCATCCAGCAATGCGTTGGCAGCAACCAGCGCAGCGACGCACGAGGCTGCCGAGCCCCCCATGCCGGAGCCGAATGGAATGCCCTTGTCGATCTCCACCGCGAAGCCGAAGTGCAGGCCCAGCCCTGCGCGCAGCGACATCAACGCCGCACCTGCCGTGTTTCCGGCCGCCTCCAGCGGAAGTTCGACCGCACTGCCACGGATCGCCTCGATGCGCACCACCGGCTCATCGATACGCCGCACGCTCACCGTATCGCCAACGCCTGCAATGGCATGCCCCAGAATGTCGAAGCCCACCGCCACATTGGCCACCGAGGCGGGCGCAAATGCACGTGCGATCACAGGCGTGCTCCCTCGCCAGCGGCTACCCGCAGCAGGTCGGCGAACACGCCCGCCGCCGTCACTTCCGGTCCAGCGCCCGGTCCCTGCACCACCAGCGGGTTGTCGCAGTAGCGGCGGGTACGGAACTGCACCACGTTGTCGGTCAGCCGCAGGTTGGCGAAGGCATGGTCGGCCGGCAGTTCCTGCAGGCCCACCGAGGCGCCGTCGGTGCCCAGCCGTGCCACGTAGCGCAGCACCGCGCCACGCGCCCGCGCATCCTGCAGGCGCAGCAGCAAGCTGGCGTCGGACTCGCCCAGCCGCCCCATGAAGTCATCCACGCTGCCGTCGCGCAGCAGTGCCGGCACCAGGCTTTCCACCTGTACCTGTTCCAGGCTGAGCGCGTGACCGGCCTCGCGTGCAAGGATCACCAGCTTGCGTGCCACGTCCACACCGGACAGATCATCGCGCGGGTCCGGCTCGGTATAGCCCATTGACCGCGCCTGCGCGACCAGCTGCGAGAACGGCTGGCTGCCATCGAAGCGGTTGAACAGCCAGGCCAGCGTGCCGGAGAAGATGCCCTCGATGGTCAGCACCTCGTCACCGGTATCGACCAGATCGCGCAGCGTGGTGATCACCGGCAGGCCCGCGCCCACCGTGGCCTCGTAGCGGAAGCGCGCACCACTGGCCGCTGCGGCGGCGCGGATGCGCTGGTAGCGCGGCAGCGGCCCGGCACCCGCCTGTTTGTTCGGGGTGACCACATGGATGCCTGCCGCCAGCCAGCCCTCGTAGCGTTCGGCCACCTCGGCACTGCCACTGCAGTCGATCACCACCGCATGCGGCAGGTGCGCAGCCAGCAGGTGCTCGGTGAAACGATCAAGATCGCTGGATTCACCCGCGTCCCGCAGGGCCTCGCGCCAGTCCGCGTGCAGGCCGTCCACTTCCAGGCGCATGCGCGAACGCGAGGCCAGCGCACGCAGGCGAAGATCCACATTGGCCTTGGCCAGCAGCTGCGGGCGCGCGGCCAGCAACTGGTCCAGCAGTGCGGCGCCAACGTTGCCGGGCCCGATCACACCGACCGCGAAGGTCTGCGGCGACAGCCAGAAGCCTGCATGCGCCGCGCGCAGCGCACGGGTGGCATCGGCACTATCCACGGCGACCGAGATGTTGCGCTCGGACGAGCCCTGCGCGATCGCCAGGATGTTCACCTGCGCACGCCCCAGTGCCTCGAACAGGCGCGCCGCCACACCTGGCTGCCCGGCCATGCCGTCACCGACCGCGGCCAGTACGCTGACGCCCTCACTGACCTGCACGCGCTGCACCTGTCCCACTGACAACTCGTGCGCAAATGCGTGCAGCAGTGCATCACGGCCACGGCCGGCTTCGGCAGCACGCACCACGCAGCAGATTGAATGTTCCGAGGAACCCTGCGAGATCATCACCACCGACACCTGCGCCTGGCGCAGCGCGGCAAACACGCGCTCGGCGGTACCCGGCACGCCGATCAGGCCGGTGCCTTCCAGGTTCAGCAGGGCCAGCCCGGGACTCAGGGTCAGGCCCTTCACCGGCCCGCGCGGCGAGCGCTCGGCGCTGATCCGCGTCCCCGGATGCGCCGGCTGGAACGTATTGCGGATGAAGATCGGCAGGCCGAGGCGGATCGCCGGCGACATCGTCTGCGGGTGCACCACCTTGGCGCCGAAGTACGCCAGTTCGCAGGCCTCGTCGTAGCTCAGCGCTTCCAGCTGCACCGCCTCGGGCACCAGCCGTGGGTCCGCCGACAGCACGCCATCGACATCGGTCCAGATGTGCAGCTCGTCAGCGTTGAACAGCGCGGCAAAGATCGCACCGGAATAGTCGCTGCCGTTGCGGCCGAGGGTGGTGATGCGGTCATCGCGATCGCGTGCGACGAATCCGGTGGCAACCAGGCGCGACTGCGGATGCTGCAGGCGCCACTTGGCCAGGCGGTCGGCACTGGCTTCCCAGTCGACATCCACGCCGAGTTCGCCATGCCCGACCACCAGCACATCGCGCGCGTCGAGTACCGCGCAGTCTTCGCCCAGCGCGCGCAGATGCGTGCCGAGCAGCTGTGCGGAAAACACTTCGCCCAAGCCCTGCACACGGTCCAGCACCTCGCGCGGCAGCTCGCCGATCACCGCCAGCGCGGCCAGCACTTCGGCCAACTGATCGAAGCGGGCGTCGATCCATTCGACCGTCTCGCCCACCTGCTCGCCCAGCAGCGCCACGGCAGCGCCGCGATGGCGTGCGCGCAGGGCATGCCAGGCCTCACGCCAGCCTTGATCGCCCTTGGCCGCCAGCTGGGCCAGTTCGATCAGCGCGTCGGTGACGCCCTTCATCGCCGAGACGACAGTGACCTGCAGCGATTCAGGACGGGCCAGCAGCAGGCCGCCCACATGGCGATAGCGTTCGGCATCGGCCACCGAGGTGCCGCCGAACTTGTGCACGACGGTGAACGGGGCAGCCAGGTCGGCCGGGGCAACGGAATGAGCGGGAGCGTGGGAAGACATGCAGACCTCGGTAGGAGGCCCCGTCGCATGCAGGTGTCGAGTTTCCCCGCCACCTGTAGGGTGCGGGGCCGTGGTTTTCGGGAGTTACACGAAGACGACGGGCCGCACCAGGGCAGTGGTGACGGTGGTGGTGGTAATGGTGGTGATGGTCGCGACCGGCGCAGTCGAACGGCCCGCAATGGCGGGGGCGATCAGGCTGGCGTGGGCGGCATCAAGGACCATGGCGCACAGAAAACACCGTGCGCCCTGCCGCTGTCAAGTGCTGCGATGCAAAAAACCGATGCAGCGATCATCGGCCAACGTGCCGACATTTGGTTGCAACTGAGACAAAGCCGGCATCAGCACGCTTGACGACTGCATTCAGCCGGCATGTTCGGCAATCGCCCGTGGTGTGCGATGCGCATGCGCGCACAGCATCACGCCAGCCACCAGGAACACGATTGCCAGCGCTTCCAGCAGCGAGGGCCAGCGCTGCTGCCATGCAAAGGCGTACAGCAGCGCGAACAGGGTCTCGAACACGATCATCTGGCCAGTCAGGGTCAGTGGCAGCAGGCGGCTGGCACGGTTCCAGAATGCGTTGCCGAGGATCGAGGCCACCACTGCCACGCCGGCGCTGATCGCCCAGAACCCGCTCCATTGCGCCGCCGTATGGCTGCCGGTGTGCCCGATGAAGGCCATCGGCACCAGCAGCAGGGCCAGGCCGCCGGTGGTGACGCCGGTCAGCAGCGACCAGTCATGGCTGGACAGGTCCGGCCTGCGCGCCAGCCAGCGGCTGTTGCCGATCGAATACAGCGCCCACGAGAACAGCGCACCGAACGCGCACAGCAGCCCGATCAGGCGCTGCCGCCACGGGGTGGCCAGGTGCTCGGACATCAGCGCTTCCCACCCCACCAGGGCGACCCCCAGCACGCACAGCCCCAGTGCCGGCAGCAGCTGTTTCAGTGGTACAGCGCCCTGCTCGCGCACGCCAACGAGGGTGACCACCACCGGAATCAGGCCGACGATCAGCGATGCTGCAGCGCCACCGGCCCACTGCACGGCGGTCGCCAGCAGCAGGAAATACACCAGGTTGCCTGCCAGGCTCAGCCACAGCAGGCCGATCCATTCGGCACGGCCCAGCCGCGGTGCCAGCCGCTTCCATCGCGGCAGCAGCAGGGCGACTGCCATCAGGCCATAGACCAGGTAGCGGCCGGCGGACAGTTGCAACGCATTGAACGACTGAAGCACGGCAGGCGCGAGAAAGACCACGCCCCACAGTGCGCCAGCGGCCACGCCATTGGCGATGCCCACGGCCATCGGGTTGTTGCGCATTCGGATTGTCCGGGCGGATGGAACGGGCCGCGCAGTGTAAGCGCTGGCCGCTGGGCGCTCTTGACCCAAGCTGCTGCCTTGTCACCTCTGTAGAGCCGAGCCAATGCTCGGCTGCGATTCACCGTTGTGCAGATAAGGGCAACCGAGCGTGGGCTCGGCTCTACAGATCAGCCGGCCCCCTGCGCCACGCAGCGGGGGTCTGGCCACATTCGCGGCGCAGCGCACGGGTCAGTGCACTCTGTTCGGAATAGCCTGCGGCCAGTGCGATATCGCTGATCGGCGCGGCAGTGGTGCGCAGCTGATGCTTGGCCCAACGCAAGCGGCACGCGCTGAGCCAGGCCTGCGGGCTCAGCCCGAACTCGCGCTGGAACAATGTGTGCAACCGGCTCTCGCTGACACCGACAACTCCGGCCATCCGGGCAACCGGCCAGGCCCGGCCGGGATCGGCCTGCACCGCCGCGCACAGGCCCTGCATGCGCGCGCCACTGCCCGCCGGTGCAAATACCTGCAGCAACTGCGGCAGCAACGCCGGCATCGGCTGCCCTGCCTGCACGGCGGCCAGGCGCTGCCGCAACGCCAGCGGCAGATGCAGCCAGCGCTGGCGGCACAGATGCTCCTGCGTGCCGTCATCCAGCACGCCTGGAGGACAATCAACGATCACGAAACCATTGGGGCCGTCCGCCATCTGGTCATGTGCTTCGCCGGCGGCGACAAATGCCCCCTGCAGCAGGTCCAGCCGGCCGCCGCGCCCTTCCATCTCGAACTGCAGTTCCCCCTGCAGCGGCAGCACCCACTGCGCGTAGTCATGGCGGTCCAGGCCGGTGGCCTGCCCGTAGTGCCGCAGATGGAAGATGGCGCCCATCCGGGCAGTGTGCGCGTGTAACAACGGCCGTGCAAACCGCTGCTATAGTCGATCCGTCATCCAACGCAGGGAGTGCAGGTCATGACCCATCAGCAGCTGTCCCTGGTGCTTGCCACCAGCCTCGGCCTGGCGCTCACCGCCTCGGCCTCCGCGCAGGAACGTACGCCACCGGCCCCGCACTGCATGGACGCGGTCGGCGTCCAGGAAGTGGAGCAGGCTTCATCGCGTTCAATCGCTCTGCGAGCCGCCTCGGGCCAGGCCTATCGGATCGACTTCAGCGAAGAGTGCCCCGGCGTCCGCGGTGCCACCACGCTGAAACTTGAAGCACCCGCCGGCTGGGCCTGCGGTCGCCCCAGCGAGCGTGTGGTGGTCGATGGCCGCAGCTGCGCGATCAGCGCGGTGACCCCCGTGCAGGATCGCGACTACGCCAGCGTGGCCCGCGACAGCGACCGCCTGCGCATGGCCACCCTGCCCGCTCTGACCATCCGCGAGCGCAGGGACATCCGCCGCAGTTTCGGTGGTTCGCCGTCGTACTGCTTTGCCACGCGCAACGTGCGCGCGTGGTCGTCCGACCCGCAGGGCATGCTGGTGGAGACCAATCCGCATCGCAATGGGGGGCACCGCTACTATCGCGTGGAGCTTGGCAGCCACTGCCGCCAGCTCGACCGTGCGCCACAGCTGAGCTTCCACTCCGGCATGCAGAACGGCCTGATCTGTGGCAATCCGGGCGATCGCATCCTCACCGCCGGATTCGAGAATGGTGACCTGCGCAACGACGCGCTGGCGCCGCTGCCGCAGTACACCCGCGGCGGCTGCACGATCCAGGCGGTCTATCCGGCTTCCAGCCAGGCGTCGAACTAACCGTCGACGCCGAGGAACGCGAACGGTGCGCTGGGCACGAAGTGGCCCAGCGCGTCGCCGGAAAAGGTATTGCGCTGGTCCGGACCGAGATCGAGCTTGAGCACCTTGCCGCCGAAATCCACCTTGTTGAGGTCGACCCAGAACGTGTTCGGGGTCAATGCCGATTCGAAGAAGTACAAGCGCCGCTTGTGGTCGGCGACGGTACGCCAGCGCGTGGAGGAGATGTTCGGCTCGCCCGGCGTGGTAATGCCGTAGGGCACCGACGTATTGCGGATCACGCTGAACACGCTGGCCAGCGCCACCACCGGGTCTTCGGACTTGGGAATGGCGTTGATGTAGAACGAGGCGCGCGCGAAACGGTCGGCTGAGCGGTTGGTACCCGGCAGCATCACCGTGCCGCCGATCTGCTGCCAGTAGCTGTTGAGTGCCAGCTGCTGCTCGAAGATCGGTGAATTGGTCATCACCTGGTAGCGCCGGTCATGGTGGATCACCTGGCGACCGCCGATGTATTCGACGATGGCACTGTCGCCACTGGCATCTGACAGCGACAGGTGCAGCGTGGCCTGGCGGTCTTCGCCCGGCACCTTGTCGGTGACGATCGAGTACGGCTCGCGCTGCAGCGCCGCGACCGCCTCGTCGACGGTGGCGAAGTTGTCCAGCACATACTGCGCCCATAGTGAGATGGCCAGGCCCGGCTTGTTGCCGCGCTGCTTCGGATACTCCGATTCGACCAGCCACAGCAGGTTGGCCACTAGGCCCTTCTCGTTCATGCCATCGGTGGTCGATACGTCATAGCCGGTGGCCACCACCGAGCCGTAGCGCGCCGTCCAGGCCAGCGACTTCGGCCCGGCCTGGCCAGTGCGCGCGATGCCGCGCGGCAGCACGTAGAGGTTGGTCGCCACATCGACCTTCCAGTCCATCGAGCGCGCGGTGATCACATCACCGTTGTCGCCCAGGTAGACCGCGCGCGTGCAGGCCAGCGCGGGTGCCACTGCGGCGGCCAGCGCGACCGCCAGCAGTGCCCTTTCCTTCCACTTCATCCGTGCCATGTCGTTGCGCTCCTTTCCCCGTGATCCGTGGATATGACCCGATTCAGGGTGACACAGCGGTGAAGCCCCGGCGAACCAGGCGATCGTGCAGCCAGAAACCTGCAAGCATGGCCGGCACGAACCAAAGCGCTTCGCGCGATCCCACCGCCAGCCCGGCGATGGCAGGGCCCGGGCAATAGCCTGCCCAACCCCAACCCATTCCGAACAATGCCGCGCCCAGCACCAGGCGTACATCGACACCGCGCGCAGCGGGCAGTTGGAAGCGCGTTGCGCATGACGGCCGCGGGCGCCGCAGCACCCAGCGCTGGCCGACCGCGCTGACCAGCAGTGCCGAGGCCAGCACCCAGGCCAAGGTGGGATCGAAATCGCCGGCGATGTCGAGGAAACCGAGGATGCGGCGCGGATCGGTCATGCCGGCCAGCGCCAGGCCCGCGCCGAACAGCGCCCCTGCCGCGCCGGCGGCCACCATCATGCGGCTCATGCGAAGCCCCCGCCATGACGGATCAGGAATGTAGTCAGCATTGCGCAGGCCATGAATACCAGCACCGCCAGCAGCGACCGCATTGAGCCGCGGGCCATGCCGCACACTCCATGACCACTGGTGCAGCCGTTGCCCAACCGCGTACCGAATCCGACCAGCAGGCCGGCGCCAACCAGCTGCCACGCCGGCAAGGCGTCACGCAACAGGTCGCGGGGCGCTTGATCTGGCACGGCCTGCCAGCACAGCACACCCCCTGCAGCGGCAAGCAGGCCGAGCAGGAATGCCCAGCGCCAGCCTCGATCGCCGGGCGTTGCGCGCACGCTGCCAGCGGCGATGCCGCTGATGCCGGCTACCCGGCCCGTGGTTGCCAGCAAGACCACCGCCGCCGCACCGATCAACGCGCCCCCCGCGACGGCGGCCCACGGCACGGTCATGACCTGCCTCCAGTTGTCGCGTTCATTCGCTTGCCTTTTGAATTAGCTTTTTCTAAATTAGCGTCTTCTAAAGCAAAAGGTCAACCATGGCCCGAATCGAGCTCGACAGTGCCGCGATGGCCGAGCATGCCGCCCAGGCCGCGGCGCTGCTCAAAAGCCTGGCCCATCCTGCACGGCTGCGCGTGCTGTGCCGGCTGGTCGAAGGCGAGGCGCCAGTACCGGAACTGCAGGCACTGACCGGGCTCAGCGCATCAGCGCTGTCCCAGCATCTGGCGGTGCTGCGCGGACTTGGCATCGTCTCGACCCGGCGCGAAGCGCAGTCGATCCACTACCGGGTAGTGGAAGGGCCGGCGCTGGGCGTATTGCAGGCGTTGCACGCGGCGTACTGCGGAAGTGCAGCGCGCTGAACCTTCCACGCAGGTTCAACCTGCGTGCAGCACCGGTTGCACGACCTGATCGAGCAGATCCACCGGGGTCGGCGCCGACAGGTCACCATGCAACGCGCGGGTGAAACCTGACCAGTCGCTGGAAGACAGTTGCCGCAGCAGCGCCTCCTCCACCGGCAACGCGCGCATCGACCAGTACGGAAACTGGCGCTGGCCAAGGCGGCCACGCGCCAGTTCGATGATGTCGATATGGCTACCGGCCTGCAGGATCCGTTCGTACACCGAATCGATACCATCCGGCGGCCCTTCGATGTACTGCAGGAATCGCCCGCCGTCATGCAGCAGCACACCGGTCACGCCCGCCATCTTGTTGAAACGGGCTGCATCATCGACCAGCGCCCGCAGCCGTTCAGCGGAAAGATCCGGCAGCGCCTGGCTGACGTAGGCGATGGCACGCAGTGGCATGGCGCTTCCTTGACAAGATGTACACCCACGGTAGCAGCTGCGGACGAGTCCGTCTCGGTGCCCGCAGGTGTTCCCTGAAGAATTCAGGTAGCGGCCGCCGGCAGCCCCTCTGTGCGCCTCGGCAACCGGGCTTCGAACACCACCTGACCGGCTTCATTGCGCGCTGCGATGTGCCCGCCGTGCGCGCGCACGAACTGATCGACGATATACAGGCCCAACCCCAGGCCATTGCTGGGATGGAAGCTGGCCTTGAACGGCTCGAACAGGCGCGGCAGCAGCGCGTCGTCGATCCGTCCCGCGTTGCTCACCCGCAGCAGCACGCTGCGCGGATCACGGCCGTCCACCTCCACCCTCGCCTCACCGCCATGGGTGAGCGCATTGCCGATCAGGTTGGCGGCAACCTGTCCCAGCCGATCCAGATCACCCTGCAGGCGGGTATCGCCCAGCATATCCAGATGCACCCGTGCGTGGCCGTGGGCGCTGCCCGCTTCGGCCACCACCGCACGCGTGACCTCGGCAAGATCACAGGCGCTGGCCTGCAGGCGCAGCCCGCCGCTGCGGATCCGCGAAAAGTCCAGCAGCTGCTCGACCATGCGCGCCATGCGCAGCGTGCTGGCTTCCAGGTGCTTCAGGGTCTGCTGCGCGCCGTCATTGCCCGCAGGAAGCTCCAGCGCCAGCTTGTCGGCACACAGCAGGATCGCCGACAGCGGCGTGCGCAGATCATGGGTGAGCACCGCCGCCATCGTCTCGTTGAGCTTGAGCGAGCGCTCCAGCGCCTCGTTGCGCGCCTTCAGCAGCTGCCGCTGCTGGTACAGCTCGATGAAGACATTGACCTTGCTCAGGATCACCTGCGGCGCCACCGGCTTGTGCAGGAAGTCGACCGCGCCGGTTTCGTAGCCCTTGAACGCGCGCAGCGGGTCGTCCGGCGAGGCGGTCAGGAAGATGATCGGCACATCCCGGCTGCGGTGTGATCCGCGCATCAGCTCGGCCAGGGTGAAGCCATCGATCTCCGGCATGTGCACGTCCAGCAGGGCAAGCGCCACCTCATGCTCGAGCAGCAGTTCCAGCGCCTGCGCGCCAGAGCCCGCCAGCAGCAGGTTCACGCCTTCGCGCTGCAGCAGCGCCTGCATGGCCACCAGGTTCTGCGGCACGTCATCGACGATCAGCAGGTTGACCGGGGTCTGCGACTGCGCAGGGTCCGGCGGCAACAGGTTCATGCAAACAGCTCCTTCAGGCGACGGCACATCAGTTCGAGGGGCAGCACGGCATCGGCGCCGGCGTGCTGCAGGGCGGAGGCCGGCATCATCGATGCCTCAGCCTCCTCGGGACATTGCAGCCAGGCGCGGCCGCCGGCGGCGCGCACCGCGGCCACCCCTTCACTACCATCGCTGCTGGCACCGGTCAGCAGCAGGGCCAGCACCTGCGCGCCGAACACGGCCGCAGCCGACTCGAACAATGGATCGATGGCCGGGCGCGAAAACAGCACCGGCGCGTCCACCGACAACGCCAGCGAACCGGCGTCTTCCACCAGCAGGTGATAGTCCGGTGGCGCAAAGGTCACCGTGCCAGGCTGCAGCGGCTGCTTGTCTTCGGCCTCGCGCACCGGCAGCGCACAGTACGGCGCCAGCACTTCGGCGATGCGGCTGCTGCGATCGCGCGGAAGGTGCAGCACGGCCAGCACCGGCGCCGGCAGAGCCGCAGGCAGCGCGCCGAGCACCGCCTGCAGCGCCGCGACCCCACCCGCCGAGGCCCCGATCACCAGCACCGCCGGTCGTGTCGGCGGTGCCATCAGGCAACCTTCCGGTACAGGCGATGCTCCCGCGAGCAGGTCTCGAACGCGCCGTGGTGGCGCCCGAACTGCAGCGACTCCTTGCTGCCCAGGCCAAGGAAGCCGCGATGCACCAGCGCTTCACGGAACAGGCCTACCGCGCGGTCCTGCAGATCGCGGTTGAAATAGATCAGCACATTGCGGCACGACACTAGGTGCACCTCGGAGAACACGGTGTCGGTGGCCAGGCTGTGGTCAGCGAACACCACGTTGCGGCGCAGCTGGCGATCGAACACCGCGCCATCGTAGGCCGTGGCGTAGTAGTCGGACAGCGAGGCGGTGCCACCGGCCGCCAGGTAGTTCCGGCTGAACTGGGCCATTCGGTCGATGCCATAGGCGCCGGCCTCGGCGGTGGCCAGGGCTGCCGGATTGATGTCGGTGGCGTAGACGATGCTGCGCTCCAGCAGGCCTTCCTCGTGCAACAGGATCGCCAGCGACCACACTTCCTCGCCGGTACTGCAACCGGCCACCCACAGCTTCACCGACGGGTAGGTGCGCAGCACCGGCACCACCTGCTCGCGCAGCTCGCGGAAATAGGCCGGGTCACGGAACATCTCCGAGACCTGCACGGTGAAGAACTGCATCGCTTGCGCGAACAGGTCCGGCTCGTGCAGCAGGCGGTGCTGCAGGTCGGCCAGCCGCTCGCACTCATAGCGCTGCATGGCCTGGCGGATCCGCCGGCGCAGCGACGACACCGCATAACTGCGGAAATCGTAGTGGTAGCGCTGGTAAAGCGCTTCCAGCAGCACCTTCAGCTCCAGGTCGAACAGGGCCTGCTCGTTCATTGCCGCGAGCACCAGACCCGGCACAGCGAGACCAGCTTGTCGACGTCGATGGGTTTGGCGATGTAGTCGTTGGCGCCGGCCTGCAGGCAGCGCTCACGGTCGTCCGGCATGGCCTTGGCGGTCAGCGCGATGATCGGCAGGTCCTGCAGGTGGCGCTGCGCGCGGATTTCGCGCATCGCAGCAAGGCCATCCTTCTCCGGCATCATGATGTCCATCAGCACCAGGTCGACCTCGCGCTCGGCCAGCCGATCCACCGCTTCCTGGCCATTGCGCGCGATCTCCAGCGTGACGCCGAGGGGTTCGAGCACGCTGGACAGTGCGAAGATGTTGCGCACGTCGTCCTCGGCCAGCAGCACCGTCCGACCGTCGAGCACGGTGTCGCGACGGCGGGCCTCGCGCAGCAGGCGCTGCTGGTCGCTGGGCAGGCTGGCCTCCACGCTGTGCAGGAACAGGGTCACCTCGTCCAGCAGGCGCTCGGGCGAACGTGCGCCCTTGATGATGATGCTCTTGGAATAGCGGCGCAGGCGCTGCTCTTCCTCGCGACTGAGTGCGCGGCCGGTATAGACGATCACCGGCGGGAAACCGACATCGTCGTTGCCGGCCATGTGCTCGAGCAGGTCGTAGCCGCTCCCGTCGGGCAGCGACAGGTCCATCACCATGCAGTCGAACGTGACCGTACTGAGCTGTTCCAGTGCGCTGGCCAGGGTGCCTACAGCGACGATCTGCAGCTGGTCGCGGCCCAGCAACAGTTCCAGGTTGTGGCGCAGCTCGTTGTCGTCTTCCACGATCAGCAGCCGCCGCATGTCGCGCTGGCTGGTCTGTTCCAGCTGTTCGATCGCCGTCACCAGCCGCTCGCGCGTGGTCGGCTTGATCGCGAAACCGATCGCGCCCAGCTCGCGCGCCACCTGGCTGCGGTCCGTGGCCGAGACCACATGCACCGGGATGTGGCGGGTGTCCGGGTTGCGCTTCAGGCGTTCCAGCACGCTCAGGCCCGACACGTCCGGCAGGCCGATATCGAGCAGGATGCCGTTCGGGCGCAGTTCACTGGCCAGGGCCAGCGCCTCTTCCGCCGTGCCCGCTACCACGCAGTCGAAGTCCAGTTCATGGGCCAGCGCCACCAGTGCTTCGGCGAACGTGGCATCGTCCTCGACCGCCAGGATCAGGCGCCCGGCGCGCTGGCGGCGACCGCGGTCGTCGGCTACGCCGGCCAT
>NZ_JAOCGL010000090.1:0-16927 GCF_029842485.1 Stenotrophomonas sp. GD03777 | reverse complement strand
GATCGACTTCGAGCCGACCGACAACGATCGCATCGAGCTGACCTTCCAGGACCGCGACGAAACCCAGTCGCAGTTCAGTGGCCAGACCTCGCCGGAAGCCGGCCGTGAAGTGGTCAACACCGACCGTCGTTACGCCCTGCGCTGGAACCACAGCGGTGAGCGCTACTACAACGAGTTGATGGTCACCCACGAGGATTCGTTCAACAACCCGACGCCGCTGACGCTGGCCAACGGCATCACCTACACCGCACCGGACGGCCCCGAAGACCGCACCATCGTGAAGATCGGTGGCGCCTCGGCACTGGATTCGCAGGTGAAGGGCCAGAAGGGCTGGTCGATCGAAGACAACCTGACCCTGGATGGCATCCAGTGGGCCGGTGACCACACCATCAAGATGGGCGTGAAGTACAAGCAGATCGACCTGTACGCATCCGATGCGGCGCAGATCAATCCGACCTTCACCTACTCGCTGGGCGATCCGGACTTCCCCGATTCCATTCCGTACAAGGCGCAGTTCGTCAAGCCGGTGACCGGCGTGACCGGCGTGTCCGGCGAAGTGCGTTCGAAGTCCAAGCAGTACGGCGTGTTCATCCAGGACGACTGGCAGGTCAACGATCACCTGCAGCTGAACATCGGCCTGCGCTGGGACTACGAAAAGACCCCGTCCTACCTGGACTTCGTGACCCCGCAGCAGGTGGTCGACGCCATCTATTCGCAGGATCCGCGCGCTCCCGCCGGCCAGACCTATGCCGATTCGCTGGCACTGGGCGGCCTGGACATCAGCGACTACATCAGCAACGGTCACAACCGCAAGGCATTCAAGGATGCCTGGCAGCCGCGCCTGGGCTTCTCGTATGACATCAATGCCGACGAGCAGCACGTGATCCATGGTGGTGCTGGTCGTTCCTACGACCGCGACCTGTTCGACAACCTGCAGCTGGAAACCACCAAGCTGGCCCTGCCGCAGCCGACCATCTACTTCCGCAACCCGGCCACCGGCGCCTGCATCAACGGCCAGGCTGCCTGCTATGACTGGAACCCGAACCTGCTCAACGGCATCGGCAACCTGCAGGCACTGGTCGGCGCGACCAGCAATGCCGGCCTGGAAGTGGACCTGCTGAACAACAAGCTGAAGGCGCCGTACTCGGACCAGTTCAGCCTGGGCATGAGCAACCAGATCGGCGACTGGCTGACCGACGCCACCATCGCACGTACCCTGAGCTACGACGGCTTCGCCTTCACCTTGGGCAACCGTTATCCGACCGGCCAGTTCTTCGATGATCCGCGCCTGTGCGGTGGCACCTCCCCGGGCCTGAGCCAGGCCTGGAGCTGCAACGTACCGGGCTTCGGCAGCCTGATCATCGGCCAGCAGGGCATCAAGACCCGTGCCACCCAGGTCCTGCTGTCGGCGCAGAAGCCGTTCACCAAGGAAAGCGGCTGGGGCACCTCGATCGCCTATACCTGGACCACCGCGCGCCACAACCGCGACATCAACGAGAAGTACGCCTTTGATCGCGGTCTGATCGGTGACTACCCGACCATCCGCTCCAACGGCGCACCGCGCCACCGCCTGGTGGTGACCGGTTCGTACGCGGGCTTCTGGGGCATCACCTTCGGCGGCAAGATCACCCTGGCCACCCCGACCGCCGTCAACGACTGGTACCCGGTGATGCAGGCCAGCGGCTACACCCTGCCGACCCCGCAGGCGGCCGTGCCCAACGCAACCGGCAAGTTCCTGGTGGGTGGCAAGATCTTCGGCTACCGTTCGGTCGACCTGCAGGCGACGAAGACGTTCAAGCTGGCGGGCAACACCGAGCTGTACGCCCGCCTGGACATCATCAACGTGTTCAACTTCGACAACTTCTCCACCTACAACTACGTCAAGACCAACGGCAAGCTGCAGGCCAGCTACAACGAGACCGGCGACATCATCGGCACTCCGCGCCAGGTCAAGGCCGAAGTGGGCTTCCGCTTCTAAGCGGCGCCGCCTGTTGCTGTATCCGATGCCGCCGGTCCGCCGGCGGCATCGATTGTGTGAGAACGGCAATGGCCGGCCCCGTGCCGGTCCATTGCCCACGCCGCTGCCGGGCAGGGGGCAGCGGCGTGGGCAATGATCGCGGTGTCAAACCACGTTTTTCGTGGTTTTTTAAGAGCGCATCTTGTAAACGATTTCAGATCATTGGACGGTATGCTTTCCCATCGATCAGACCACCGGAGGAACCGCGCCATGCAGGCACGCCATCTGTTGTCCGCGGCAGCGTTGAGCCTGGCCGTCGCCGCCTGCCAGCCGGCCCAGCAGGAGCCTGCCAAGCCGCGTCCGCCGGTGATCCTGATCGAGGCCGATGCACCGCCGCGGCCGATGAAGCCGGAGCTGCCGCCGCTGTTCGATGACATCGAGCGCCGCACCTTCCAGTTCTTCTGGGACACCACCAACGAGATCAATGGCCTAACCCCGGACCGCTATCCGTCGCGGCCGTTCGCAAGCATCGCGTCGGTGGGTTTCGCGCTGACCGCTTATCCCATCGGTATCGAGAACGGCTGGGTCAGCCGCAACCAGGCGATCGACCGGACCCTGACCACCCTGAAATTCTTCCGCGACGTGCCGATGGGCCCGCAGCGCACCGGCAAGGCGGGCTACAAGGGTTTCTACTATCACTTCCTGGACATGCAGGAAGGCCGTCGCTACGACAGCTGGGTCGAACTGTCCTCGGTGGATACCGCACTGCTGATGATGGGCGTGCTGTTCGCGCAGTCGTACTACGACGGTGACGATCCGCGCGAGAAGGAAATCCGCCAGATTGCCGATACCTTGTACAAGAAGGTCGACTGGCCGTGGCTGCAGCAGCGTGCACCGCTGATCTCGATGGGCTGGTTCCCCGAGAGCGGCTTCATCGACCACGACTGGATGGGCTACAACGAGGCGATGATGGTCTACATCCTCGCCCTGGGCTCGCCCACGCACCCGGTCAGCCCGGACGCGTGGACGGTGTGGACGCGCACCTATGACAACGACTGGGGTGTCTACCAGGGCCAGGAATACCTTTCCTTCGGCCCGCTGTTCGGCCACCAGTACAGCCACGTCTGGATCGATTTCCGCGATATCCAGGACGCGTACATGCGCGAGCGCGGCAGCACCTATTTCCTCAACAGCCGCTCGGCCGCGCTGGCCCAGCGCGAATACGCCATCGCCAACCCGATGCAGTGGAAGGGCTATGGCGAGAACGTCTGGGGCCTGACCGCCAGTGATGGCCCGCAGAACACCACGCAGGAGTACCGCGGCGAACAGCGCCAGTTCCGCCATTACTCCTCGCGCGGCGCCGGCCTGCGCGAGAACTTCGATGACGGCACCATTGCCCCGACTGCGGCGATCGCCTCGGTGGTGTTCGCGCCCGAGCAGGTGATCCCGGCCACGCTGGAAATGCACAAGCGCTACGGCGACTACATCTATTCCAGCTACGGCTTCCTGGATTCGTTCAATCCCAGCTTCAACTATGACATCCCGATCAAGACCGGTCGCCTGGTGCCGGATCGCGGCTGGGTCGCCAGCGACTACATCGCCATCGACCAGGGGCCGATCCTGACCATGATCGCCAACTACCGCAACGACTTCGTCTGGGAAGTGATGAAGAAGAATCCGTACATCCGCAAGGGCCTGGAGCGGGCCGGATTCAGCGGCGGCTGGCTGGCGCCGGAAGGGTCGTTCCAGCCGCTGGAACTGCAGAAGGACGAAAAGGCCGCGGCAGCACGCGCGGTGGGTATCGCCGAATCACGCGCGGCTGCCGCGCAGGAACAGAAGAACAATGCCAACCGCACCACAGGCCAGGGCAATTAACCCGATGCCGAACTGGATCGACCGCCTGCGCCGCTGGGCGCTGCCTGCCCTGGCCGCCCTGGCCGTGGCCGGCTGCGCCCGCACCGAACCGGGCACCACCACCGTGCGCTTCTGGGCGATGGGCCGCGAAGCCGAGGTGGTCAGCGAGCTGATCCACGAGTTCGAGGCCGAAAATCCCGGCATCAAGGTGGATGTGCAGAACATCCCGTGGACCGCCGCGCACGAAAAGCTGCTGACCGCGTTCGCTGCCGACGGACTGCCGGACGTGTGCCAGCTCGGCAATACCTGGGTGCCGGAGTTCGCCGAACTCGATGCATTGACCCCGCTGCAGCCGTTCGTGCAGCGCTCCACCGTGGTCGACCCGAAAGATTACTTCCAGGGCATCTGGGACACCAACGTGATCCACGGTGAGCTGGTCGGCGTGCCGTGGTACGTCGATACGCGCCTGATCTACTACCGCAAGGACCTGCTGGCCAAGGCCGGCTACGACCACCCGCCGCGCACGTGGCCGGAGTGGGAGGAGCAGATGGCGGCGATCAAGCGCATGCAGGGCCCGAACCGCTACGCGGTGCTGATGCCGATCAATGAGTTCGAGCAGCAGCTGTCGCTGGCCCTGCAGCAGCCCGATCCGCTGCTGCGCGACGACGATACCCGCGGCAATTTCGCCAGCCCGGGGTTCCGCCGCACGCTGTCCTTCTACGCCAACATGTTCGAGCAGGGCTGGGCGCCGAAGATGTCCGAGACACAGATCTCCAACGTCTGGGATGAATTCTTCCGCGGCTTCAACGTGTTCTACATCTCCGGTCCCTGGAACATCCGCGAGTTCAAGAAACTGCAGCCGAAGGAACTGGAAGGACAGTGGGGCACCGCTGCGCTGCCGGGGCCGGACGGTCCGGGCGCGGGCATCGCCGGTGGCACCAGCCTGGTGATCTTCCGCAAATCGCAGCAGAAGGAGGCGTCCTGGAAGCTGATCGAATTCCTGTCGCGCCCGGAAATCCAGGCACGCTTCCATTCGATCATCGGCGATCTGCCGCCGCGCCGCAGTGCCTGGAACGCGCCGTCGCTGGCCAACGATCCACTGGCCGCCGCGTTCCGTGATCAGCTGGAGCGGGTCAAGCCGACGCCGAAGGTGCTCGAATGGGAGCGCATCGTGCAGGAAATGCGCATTGTCACCGAGAAGGTCGTGCGCGGTGGCCTGCCGCAGGACAAGGCCGTGGCCGAACTGGACCAGCGCGTGGACAAGGTGCTGGCCAAGCGCCGCTGGATGCATGAACAACAACGCCTGCAGGAGCGCGCGCCGTCGCCGCGCTCGAGCAGCGCAGTGGCCGCCGGGAGCGCGCAATGAAACGTACTTCGCTGGCCGGCTGGATCTTCGCCGGCCCCTCGCTGATCGTGCTGGGCGTGTTCTTCGGCCTGCCGGTCGCCTCGGCGCTGGCGCTGAGCGTGACTGACTTCGACCTCTATGCACTGGCCGACAGCAGCAACCTGCGCTTCGTCGGCCTGGGGAACTACATCGACCTGCTGCAGACGCCGATGTTCTGGAAGTCGCTGTGGAACACCACCTACTTCGTGTTGATCGGCGTACCGTTGTCGATCGGCGTGTCGCTGGGCGCGGCCATGCTGCTCAACGCACCGGCCGCGCGCTTCAAGGCGCTGTTCCGTACGGCACTGTTCGCGCCGGTGGTGACCACGCTGGTGGCGGTGGCGGTGATCTGGCGCTACCTGTTCCATACCAGCTATGGCCTGGTGAACTACGGGCTGGGCCACCTGGGCATCAGTCCGATCGACTGGCTGGGTGATCCCAACTGGGCAATGCCGACCATCATGCTGTTCGCGGTGTGGAAGAACTTCGGTTACAACATGGTGATCTTCCTCGCCGGCCTGCAGGCGATCCCGCATGACCTGTACGAAGCCGCGCGCATCGACGGTGCTTCGCGCTGGAAGCAGTTCCTGCACATCACCCTGCCGATGCTCGGCCCGGTACTGCTGGTGGTCGGGGTGATCACCGTGTCCGGCTACTTCCAGCTGTTCGCCGAGCCGTACGTCATGACCCGCGGCGATCCACTGCAGAGCACCGTCAGCGTGCTGTATTTCATGTTCGAGGAAGGCTTCAAGTGGTGGAACCTGGGACGCGCATCGGCTGTAGCGTTCCTGCTGTTCCTGATCATCCTGGCGGTGACCACCGTGATGCTGCGTTTCGGCCGCAAGAGGCAGTTGGTATGAGTCGTGAAATCGGCCAGTCGCGCTGGTATCCGTGGATGATCAATGGTGCGCTGCTGGTGCTGGCCCTGGTCAGCCTTGCACCGCTGCTGTGGATGCTCTCGGTCTCGTTCATGCCGCAGGGTGAGGCCAGTCATTTCCCGCCGCCACTGCTGCCTTCGAGCATCACCACGCACAACTACCACGAGCTGTTCGCGCGCACCGGCATGGGCGGCAACTTCGCCAACAGCCTGCTGGTGTCGCTGGCTATCACGCTGGGTTCGCTGCTGCTCAACACCATGGCCGGCTACGCCTTCGCCAAGCTCAACTTCGTTGGCCGCGAACGCCTGTTCCAGGTGCTGATGGCAGCACTGGTGATTCCGGCGCAGGTGGCGATGCTGCCGCTGTTCCTGCTGATGAAGCAGCTGGGCCTGGTCAACAGCTTTGGCGGGGTGATCGTGCCGGCGCTGGCCAGCGTGTTCGGCATCTTCCTGGTGCGCCAGTACGCGCGTTCGATCCCGGACGAGCTGCTTGAAGCGGCGCGCATCGACGGCGCGGGGGAGTTGCGCATCTTCTTCCAGATCGTGCTGCCGATGCTCAAGCCGGTACTGGTGACCCTGGCGATCTTCACCTTCATGGGTGCATGGAACGATTTCATGTGGCCGCTGATCGTGTTGACCGACCAGGAGCACTACACTTTGCCGGTGGCGCTGGCCACCCTCTCGCGCGAGCACATCATGGACGTGGAAATGATGATGGCTGGCGCGGTCGTCACCGTGGTTCCGGTGCTGGCACTGTTCCTGGTGCTGCAGCGTTACTACATCCAAGGTCTGTTGCTGGGGAGCGTCAAGGGATGAAGCGAGCGATCGCCGTTGGACTGGGCCTGTTGTGGACTTCCCTGGCGATCGCCGCACCACCGGCACTGCCGGCGCCGAAGGTACTGGACGATTTCGACGACATCGGCGCCTGGAAGCTGGTGCTGTCCGACCAGGTCAGCGGTTCGCTGCGGCCGGTGAGCGGTGCCGGTGGCGGCCGCGCGCTGTGCCTGGACTACGATTTCCACAAGGTGTCGGGCTACGTCGGCATCCGCCGCGCGCTGGGCATCGAGTACCCGGCCAACTACCGCTTCGGCTTCCAGCTGCGGGGAGATTCGCCGGGCAACGACCTGCAGTTCAAGCTGATCGATGCCAGCGGCGATAATGTCTGGTGGGTCAATCGCCCGGGCTACAGCTTCCCCAAGGCGTGGACGCCGGTCGAATTCCGCCGTCGCCAGATCGACAAGGCGTGGGGTCCGTCGCCGGAGAAGGAGATGGCGCGCAGCGCTGCGGTCGAGTTCACGATCTACAGCAAGGTCGGCGGCCGCGGCACGGTGTGCTTCGACAAGCTGACCCTGCAGGGCCTGCCGCCGCAGGATGATTCGGCGCTGGTGCCATCGGTGATCGCCGACACCGCCACCGCGCTGCAGGACCGGATGATTGACGGAAAGAGTGATACGTTCTGGATCAGTGGCGGGGTCAAGCAGCAGACCATCAGCCTGGACCTGCACAAGAGCCGCGAGATCGGCGGTGCGGTGATTGACTGGCTGCCGAACCTGGAAGCCAATCGCTACACCGTGCGGACGTCCGAGGATGGCCGGGACTGGCGCACCGTGCGCGAGGTGGCCGGCGGTGCGGGCGGCCGCGACTGGCTGGCGCTGCCGGATACCGACGCGCGCTACGTGCGCTTCGATCTGCACGATGGCCCGAACTGGCGCTATGGCATCCGTGACATCACGCTCAAGCCGCTGGCGTTCGCGGCCACGCCGAACGCATTCCTGTCCTCGGTGGCGGCCGACCTGCCGCGCGGCTCGCTGCCGCGCGCATATGTGGGCGAACAGCCGTACTGGACCCTGCTCGGCCTCGATGGCGGCCAGGAGCAGGCACTGATCAGCGAGGACGGTGCGCTGGAACCGGCCAAGGGCAGTTTCAGCATCGAGCCGTTCATCCGCGTGGACGGCAAGTTGCTGGACTGGTCGACGGTGGCCATCACCCAGTCGCTGCAGGATCGCTACCTGCCCATCGCCAATGTCGACTGGGTGCACGAGAAGGCCGGCCTGGCGGTAACCAGCTTCGTGCAGGGCACGCCGGAGCGCGCGCAGCTGATCGGCCGCTACCGGTTGAGCAATCCGGACAAGGTGGCGCACGAGTACACCCTGGCGCTGGCGATCCGGCCGTGGCAGGTGAACCCGCCGACCCAGTTCCTCAATACCGTCGGCGGCTTCAGTCGCATCGATGCGCTGGATGTGGGCGAACAGCTGGTGCGCATCAACGGTGAGCCGCGCATCTATCCGTTGCAGGTGCCGGATGCGCGCTTTGCCAGCACGTTCGATGGCAAGCTCGACGCGATGCATCTGGCCTCCGGGAAATACCCGGCCAGCACGGCGGTGAAGGACAGCACCGGCATGGCGTCCGGTGCGCTGCTGTATACGATCAAGCTGGAGCCTGGCCAGAGCCGAGAAGTGGCGGTGGTGTTGCCACAGACCGGAGGCTGGGCGCCGCAGGCGCTGGATGTGGCCAAGGCGCAGGCACAGGTCGCAGAGCAGTGGCGGCAGAAGCTGGGGGTGGTCTCGTTGCAGGTACCGGCTGCGGGCCAGGCACTGGTCGATACCCTGCGCACCGCCGTGGCGCACATGCTGATCTCGCGGGTCGGCCCGCGCCTGCAGCCGGGCACGCGCTCGTACGCACGCAGCTGGATCCGCGATGGCGCGATGATTTCAGAGGGCCTTCTGCGCATGGGGCGCAGTGATGCGGTGCGTGATTACATCAACTGGTATGCGCCCTATCAGTTCGAGAATGGCAAGGTGCCGTGCTGTGTCGATGCCCGTGGCAGCGATCCGGTGCCGGAGAACGACAGCCATGGCGAGCTGATCTACAGCATTGCCGAGTATGGGCGCTATACCGGTGACAGCACCTTCGCCGAACTGATGTGGCCGCATGTGCAGGGCGCCTACAACTACATGGAACAACTGCGCGCCAGCGAGCGCACGGACGAGAATCGGACGCGCAATCCGGCGTTCTACGGGATGATGCCGGCGTCGATCAGCCACGAAGGCTATTCGGCCAAGCCGATGCATTCGTACTGGGACAATTTCTGGGCGTTGCGCGGCTACAAGGATGCGGCATCGCTGGCGGCCCAGCTGGGCAAGGTCGAAGCCATGCAGATTGCCGAATCGCGTGACCAGTTCCGTGATGACCTGCAGGCCTCGCTGCTGTCGGCGATGCAGCAGCACAACATCGATTACCTGCCGGGCTCGGCCGAACTGGGCGATTTCGATGCGACCTCGACCACCATCGCGCTGGCTCCGGGCGGTGAACAGGGGCGCCTTCCGCAGCAGGCGCTTGATGCCACTTTCGAGCGCTACTGGAAGGAATTCGTGGCCCGTCGGGACGGCAAGCGCGAGTGGAAGGACTACACGCCCTACGAGTGGCGCAACGTGGCCGCCTTCGTCCGCCTTGGCTGGCGCGATCGCGCCTGGCAGGCGACTGAGTTCTTCTTCAAGGACCGTGCGCCGCAGGCCTGGAACCAGTGGGCCGAAGTGGTCTCGCGCACGCCGCGCAAGCCGTTCTTCGTCGGTGACCTGCCGCATGCCTGGGTCGCCTCGGACTTCGTGCGCTCGGCCCTGGACATGTTCGCCTACAGCCGTGACATGGACGATGCGCTGGTGTTGGCCGCCGGCATTCCGACCGCCTGGCTGCAGGGCGACGGCATCGCTGTGCAGGGCCTGCGCACGCCGCAGGGCCAGCTCAACTACCGCCTGCAGCGCAGCGACAAGCAGCTGGTGCTGGAGGTGCAGCCGGGCCTGGTGCCACCGGTCGGTGGCGTGGTCTTGCCGTGGCCGTACGCCGGTGATCCGGGCGAGGCGACCATCAACGGCGAAGCGGCCGAATGGACCGACAGGGAACTGCACGTGCACCAGCTGCCGGCGCGGGTCGAGATCGATGTACCGGGCGCGGTGCGCCGCGCCGAGCGCAAGGGGCAGTAACGATGAAGCAGCAGGGGGGAAGGGTGCGCACGGCCGTGCGTGCCCTGGGACTGGCCATTGCATTGGCATTGCCGGGTGCCGTGATGGCAGCCGTGCCAACCGCCGCGACAGCGGCTGACATCGCCAGCGCACCAGGCATGAGCATGGTGACCTTCAACCTGCATCACGACCGCGAGGACTGGCCGAGCCGCCGCCGCACCATCCTGGCCGAGCTCAAGCGCCTGCAGCCGGATGCGGTTGCCCTGCAGGAGGTGATCCAGCGCCGCAACGTGCGCAACCAGGCGCAGTGGCTGGCCAGCCAACTCGGCTACAAGTACGTGTTCGTGTCCACCGATCCGGTGGGTGCGCCGAAACGTTACGGCAATGCGCTGCTGACCCGGCGACCGATCCTCGCCCAGGGTGAGCACCTGCTACAGCCGCTGGACGACTACCGGACGGTCGCCCATCTGCGCATCAATGTGGACGGCAAGGCGGTCAACGTCTATGCCACCCACTTCAACGAGCGCAGCGACGAAAATGGCCAGCGCATCCGTCGCACCCAGGTCGAGGACCTGCTGCGCTTCATCGCCAGCACCTCGGCCGGCGCACCGGTGGTGATCGCGGGCGACTTCAACGCGCTGGTCGATGCCAGTGACCTGAGCGAGCTGCGCAGCCATTACGGTGACAGCTACGGCAGCGTGCACGTCAACACCGACCTGGCCGGGGTCAGTACGCTGAACAGGCACTACTACCCGGTGGCCTCGCGGATCGACCACATCTTCTTCCAGCAGGACGCGATGGTCGCACGTGAGGCCAAGCTCCTGTTCGACCAGCCCGATGACAGCGGTCGCTGGGCCTCGGACCATTATGGCGTGTGGACCCGCCTGCAATTCGCTCCGGCGCACTGATGTCCTGGTAGGTGCCACCCTTGGTTGGCACGGACGTGTCCGCGTTCGCTCCAACAACGGCGCCGACCAGGGTTGGCCTCTGCCAGAGCGCTGCACGCGCCCGGCGCACAAACAGAAACGGCGGGGATCATCGATCCCCGCCGTTTTTTCACGCGATCAAAGCGCGATCAGTTCGCCGGCGGCGTGCGCTTGGCGCCTTCTTCATCTTCTTCGTCGGCCTTGGCTTCGGCCGCCTGGGCTGCCGCATCGGCGTGGCCATCGGCGACCGGATCGATCGACGGTGTCACCACTGCATCGGCGACCGGGGCCGCAGCTTCCACCGGTGCGGCTTCAACTGCCACCGGCGCGACCGGCTGTTCGGCGACCGGTGCGGTCTCGACGACCGGTTTGGCTTCAAATGCAGGAGCGGCTTCCGCCACCGGGGCAGCCTCAACGGCCAGCGGCTTGGCTTCGACCGCCGGAGCGGCTTCAGCGATCTCCGGCTTCGATTCCACGACCGCAGCAGCCTCGGCCTCGGCCACGGCCGACTTCACTTCGACCACCGCAGTGGCTTCAGCGACCGGGGCAGCCTCAACCACCACCGGCTTCGCTTCGACCGCCGGGGCTGCCGCTACCGCTGGCTGGGCCGGGGTTGCAGCGTCGATGGCATCAAGCATGCTGGTCTGCACCGGCGACGCCGCCGGTTCGGCCTTGGCGACGGCTTCGACCGGAGCCTGTACCTTCGCCACGACCGGTGCAGGAGCGTCGATCACGGCGCTGCTCACCACCGCGACCGGTGCGGCGACAGCAGCGGCGGCGGCGCGGACCGGCTTCTCGGCTTCGGCAGCGGTCGGTTCGGCTTCGTCATCGAATTCGAACTCCGGCTGCGAACGCGCCGGCTGTGCCGCGGCCACCGGAGTGGTCCCGGCAACGCTGTCGTTGCTCTGCCCGGCGACATCAGCGGCATCGGTGTCATCACCGTCGTCCGCGTCGTCCTGATCATCGCCCAGGCCATCGCTGCCGGCAGCGTTCTCGGCGCCACCACGACGGCGGCGACGGCCACCACGACGGCCACGGCGGCGGCGGGTTGCGCCTTCACCGGCCTGCTCGCCGTTGGCGTCGAGGGCAGCCTCTTCACCGGTCACGGCAATCGCCTCGGCCTCATTGGCGGCGTTGGCAGTGCTGTCGGCCGGTGCAGTGACTGCCGCCGGAGCGGAGGCAGCCGGTGCAACCGGCGCCACTGGCGCAGTGGCTTCCTGCGCGGTCACGACGTTGGCAGCGACGGCCGTAGCGGCTACGGCTGCCGCCACGGCCTCGGCCGGCAGCTCGGCGGCGCTGCGCTGCGGCTTTTCGGCCGGCTTGTCACCGTCCTGCTGCTGGCGCGGCTGCTTGGGCTGCTTCAGCTTCGGCTGGTTCTGGTTCTGGTTCTGGTTCTGGCCCTGCTGCTCGTTGCGCGGCTTGTTCTGCTGCTGCGGCTGCTGCTGGCCATCCTTCTGCTGCGGTTCTTTCTGCCTGCCCTGCTGTGGCTGCTGCTGGGCATTGCCGTTGTTGCCGTTGCGGCCGTCCTTGTTGCGCTGCTCAGCACGGTCCTTGCGGTTGCCGCCATCCTTCTGCTGCTGCGCGTTACCGTTGCCACCGTTGCCACGGTTTTCGTCGCGACGGTCCTTGCGATCCTTGTTGCGATCCTTGTTGCGGTCCTTGCGACCACCGTCCTGCTGCTGGCGCGGAGCCGGGGCGGCCGGAGCCGGCGCTGGTGCCGGCTCGCCACCGAACACGCGCTTGAGCCAACCGATCACGCCGCCGCTCGAAGCCGGCGCCACTGGCGCTGCCACGACCGGAGCCGGAGCGGCTGCAGCCGGAGCCGCTTCCTCGCGCACCGGGGCGGGAGAGGTGTGCTTGACCTGGGTCACGGCCGGCGGCGGGATGTTCAGCTGGCCCTTGGTCAGGGCGTGCACCGGCAGCTTGCGCGGGGTGCCGCGCTGGTAGCTGGGCTTGCTGCTCTCTTCACCCAGCTCGTTCTCACGCAGGCGGGTGACGGCATAGTGCGGGGTGTGCAGCTGCTCGTCGGCGACGATCACGATCGGCGCTTCGTGGCGCTGCTCGATCTCGCGCAGGGCGCTGCGCTTCTCGTTCAACAGGTAGTTGGCGATCTCCACCGGCGCCTGGACGAGCACCTGCCCGGTGTTCTCCTTCATCGCGTGCTCTTCGGCGACGCGGATGATCGACAGCGACAGCGACTCGACGCTGCGCATGCGGCCGTGGCCGTCGCAACGCGGGCAGACGATCTGGCTGGATTCGCCCAGGCTCGGGCGCAGGCGCTGGCGGCTCATTTCCAGCAGGCCGAAGCGCGAGATGCGGCCGACCTGCACGCGGGCACGGTCGTACTTCAGCGCGTTGGCCAGGCGGTTCTCGACCTCGCGCTGGTGCTTGTTGGAGGCCATGTCGATGAAGTCGATCACCACCAGGCCGCCCAGGTCGCGCAGGCGCAGTTGGCGAGCCACTTCCTCGGCCGCTTCCAGGTTGGTCTGGAACGCGGTGTCCTCGATGTCGCTGCCCTTGGTGGCGCGCGAGGAGTTCACGTCGACTGCGGTCAGTGCTTCGGTCTGGTCGACCACGATCGAGCCACCCGACGGCAGGCGCACGTTGCGCTCGTAGGCACCTTCGATCTGCGACTCGATCTGGAAGCGGTTGAACAGCGGGATGTCGTCCTTGTAGTGCTTGAGCTTGCGCAGGGTCTGCGGCATCACCTGCTGCATGAACTCGCGGGCGTGCTCGTACATCTCCTCGGTGTCCACCAGGATCTCGCCGATGTCGGCGCGCAGGTAGTCACGCAGGGCGCGCACGATCAGGCGTGATTCCTGGTAGATCAGGAACGGGGCCGGCTTGCTCAGTGCGGCTTCGGCGATGGCGCGCCAGACGTTGAGCAGGTAGTCCAGGTCCCACTGCAGCTCTTCCGCATCGCGACCGACGCCGGCGGTGCGGATGATCACCCCCATGTCGTCGGGAATGTTCAGCTTGTCCAGGGCCTCCTTCAGCGCGGCACGGTCTTCGCCCTCGATGCGGCGGGACACACCGCCGGCGCTGGGCGAGTTCGGCATCAGCACCATGTAGCGGCCGGCCAGCGAGATGAACGTGGTCAGGGCGGCGCCCTTGTTGCCACGCTCTTCCTTGTCGACCTGGACAACGATCTCCTGGCCTTCCTTCAGCAGCTCGCGGATACCGGCCTTGTTGTGGTCGACACCGGCCTGGAAGTAGTCGCGGGAAATCTCCTTCAGCGGCAGGAAGCCATGGCGGCCACCGCCATACTCGACGAAGGCGGCTTCCAGCGAGGGCTCGATGCGGAAGATCCGGCCCTTGTAGATGTTGGACTTCTTCTGTTCCTTCGACGGCTGTTCGATGTCGATGTCATACAACGACTGGCCATCCACGATGGCAACACGCAGCTCTTCAGCCTGCGTGGCGTTGATCAGCATTCGCTTCATTGTTGCGTTCCTCGCAAGCGGCTACCGCGCGGAACGCCATGGGGTTTCGCCTCTGGACACGGCTCGCCGCCCATTCGCGCAAGCGCGGGGAGGGCGGCTTGGGTTTCCAGCGCTACGACACCACGGCAGGCCGCGGGAGCGCTTCACTCTTATGGGTTTTTGGGTGTTGCAGGGCCGCAGGCAGCTGTCAGCCAGGCTGGAGCGCCACGCGGGACATGTTCAGCACGGTTGCGTGTCAGGCATCCGGCGATGGCCGGGAAGGCCGGTGAGCCGCTAACATGGCCGCCCCGCGGGCGGTGGTCGCGCACTGTGCCGGATTCGTCGGAAGCTGGGCTTCTGGCCCTGAGTAACTTCCAACGAAATCAATCCCTTATCTCGCCCCCCGAGTGTAACAGAATAAACAGCCTGATGACCGCCCAAGACCCGACCAAACCCGCTGGCGACAAGCCTTCCGTGCGCATGATCACCGTTCCCGCCGACCGCGCCGGCCAGCGCCTGGACAACTTCCTGCTCGGCCAGCTGAAGGGAGCCCCGCGCAGTCTGGTGTACAAGCTGGTGCGCAGTGGGCAGGTTCGGGTGAACGGCGGCCGCGCCAAGGCCGAGCGCAAGCTGGAGGCGGGCGATGAGGTGCGTGTGCCGCCGGTCCGTCTCAGCGAGGAAGGAGACAAGGCCGGTCCGCCAGAGGCGTTCATGCGCCGCCTGGAGCAGGCCATCGTCTTCGAGGACGCCCGGCTGCTGGCCCTGAACAAGCCCTCCGGCGTGGCCAGCCACGGCGGCAGCGGCATCAGCTTCGGTGCCATCGAGACCCTGCGCGCCTTGCGCCCGGGACAGACACTGGAGCTGGTCCATCGGCTGGATCGCGACACCTCGGGCCTGCTGATCGTGGCCAAGAAGCGTTCGGCACTGAGCGAACTGCAGGCGCTGTTGCGTGAAGACCACGGCGCCGGCATCCGCAAGCGCTATCTGACCCTGCTGGCCGGCCGCATGCCGGACGGCGTGATGACCGTCGACGCGCCGCTGCACGTGGGCCTGCGCCAGGGCGGCGAGCGCCATGTACAGGTCAATGCGATCGGCAAGGAATCGATCAGTCACTTCCGGGTGCTGGAGCGCCGCGGCGGCCATTCGTACTGCGAGGTGCGCATCGAAACCGGCCGCACCCATCAGATCCGCGTGCATGCCCAGCATCTGGGCCATCCGGTGGCCGGTGACGACAAATACGGCGATCCTGCGGTCAACAAGCGGCTTCGTGAGCAGATCGGACTGAAGCGACTGTTTCTGCACGCGGCCTCGCTGGAGTTTGCACTGGACGACGGCAAGAGTCCGTATGTGCTGAACGCGCCGCTGGCCGATGAGCTGGTCGAGGCGCTGGACCGGCTGCGCTGACGGCGGTTCGGCGGCGCCGGGTGCTTGGTCGGCGCCGTCGCTTCCCTGCGGAGAGTGGGCTTGTCACTTTCTTTGCTCGTGCAAAGAAAGTAACCAAAGAAACACGCCGCCATCCGCGAGCCGGCGCCGCGCGCCGGTGCCCTGCGCTCCTCGGTCCGCCGAGGGACGGCGCGGAACTCGCTGCGCTCAGACACCCGCGCCTCTTCGCCCTCGCCGGACCTGCGGTGCTCGGCTCGCTACAAGGCGGACCCGGACATCCGCAGCGTAGGCCCATACCCGCCCGTGACCTCTCGATACTGTGGGACGTACCAGCCGCGAGGGGGCTCAGCCCGTTGGCTGCAAATCCCTCACCACTTGAACAGCACCAGGCTGATCGCCAGCGAGCCCATGCCCGCCACCAGCCCATAAACGGTCTCGTGGCCCTTCGCATAGCGCTTGGCGGCCGGCAACAGTTCATCCAGTGCCAGGAACACCATCACGCCGGCAATCAGCCCGAACACCCAGCCGAAGGTGGCGTGCGAAAGCGACCCGGACAGCAACCAGTAGCCGAGCGCCGCGCCCACCGGCTCGGCCAGACCCGACAGCAGGCTGGCGCTGAATGCATAGGCCTTGTTCTGGGTGGCGAAGTACACCGGCACCGCGATCGCGATGCCCTCGGGGATGTTGTGGATGGCAATCGCAAAGGCCAGTGGCATGCCCACCGACGGGCTTTCCAGCGTGGCGAAGAAGGTCGCCAGCCCTTCCGGGAAATTGTGCGCGGTGATCGCGACGGAAGTCAGCAGCGCGACCCGCTTCAGGTACTCGCGGCTGTTCTCGCGGAACGCAGGATCTTGCTTGTCCAGGCTGTCATGCGGGTTGGGAATGAAGTGGTCGATCAGCACGATCACGATCACGCCCAGCAGGAACGCCAGGGTGCCGTAGGTGAAACCGGTGCGTTCGCCATGGGCCAGTGCGAACGAAGCAATGGACTTGTTGAGGATTTCCGACAGCGACACATAGACCATCGCGCCGCCGGCGAAGGCCAGGCCGAAGGCCAGCAGGCGCGGGTTGGGGCGGCGCGAGAACAGCACCAGCAGGCTGCCGATCGCAGTGGCGAGGCCGGCCGCGAGGGTGACCGCCAGCGCAATCCAGATGTTTTCGGGGG